>CANJJY010000071.1 GCA_947474445.1 Oligoflexaceae bacterium | reverse complement strand
TTTCTTTGACTTCACTTGTTTCTGATTTGCTTGCGCCGCAGGCATTGAGCAATATCGCTATCGCTCCGATGAAAAGCCAGTTCCCATTAATCATACAGCATACCTCTTGTTCGAAATTCATTCATGCATTGCATCGCTTTTCTATTCACGATTTATACCATCGGGTAAGTATATTGTAAGTATCTGTAAATATTGAAATATATGAAGCCTTGGAAGGGTCTGCACCTGTTTGAAGAGTAGCCAGCGCTCACATCTCGCGCGGAGTTTCGCGGTCAAATTTCAGCTGGTGTGGATTTGGACTTCTCAATTTGGATGATGACTAGAAGGGGTGCGGCAAGAAGTCGATGCGAGTGCCATCCGTGCCTTTTTCGTCTGAGGAAAAGCTATATAATGTCCTGAATTTTATAAATTAACTGACTGATTATAGATCCCCGATCCCACCCGTCTCCCTTCGCGATCGTCGTCCACCTCCCGTATACAAGGCATTTCTCGCGCGTCTCAACTCAAAAGGACTAGACGAAACCACCAAAAAGAGCGCACATGTGCGCTTGAGGAAATTCTTGTAAATCCCAGCTGCATTTTCGCTTTCAGTCGTTTACCCTTCGACAGTTACCGGCCCGATGAAGCCGAGCGAGAGCGAGAGGCTTGATGGGGTTTTGAAGAGTCAGCGTTCGCAGATGCGTGCACAATCTTGTCCGGCATTTAGAGGTCGCCATTTAGTCCAGCCCTCGGCTCCTCCAGTGAAGTACGAAAGGTCTGGCACGAAATTCCCTTATCTTCTGTTGAATGACTATGTCACCATGGGTGAAACGTGTGACTGTGTCGGGGACGCTTCTCTTCTGCTTTTGGGACATAGCGACCGAGTTGCCAGGGCATAAAGCAAAAATTGCGGGGGCTGCGTTGACAAGTCCGGGAAGATATGATTGTTTTCCGACCTTGTTTGCCCTGCTGAACGGTGCGAAAGGAAAAGCCGCGCATGTGGATTGATCCTGATTCCTATCACTACCTCCCCATTTTGGTACTGGCTGCCGTCGGTTTTGCGATCGGCGTCGTCTTAGTGGGGGCGAATCATTTTCTTGGAACGCGGGCGCGGGTCAAGACCAAAGAGAAATACGACGTGTACGAATGCGGTGTACCGCCCATCGGTAATGCGCGGCAGCAGTTTTCGGTGCGCTACTACGTGGTCGGGATCGTTTTTCTCTTGTTCGATGTCGAAGTGGTGTTCATGTACCCTTGGGCGGTTGTCTACCGCCGGTTTCTGAGCCAGGGACTGTTCATATTCGTCGAAATGCTGACCTTTTTTGTCATTTTACTAGCTGGCTACTTTTACCTTTTGGGTCGCAAGGGACTCGATTGGGATTGAGCCTCAGCGGGAGTTAAGAGCATGGGGAAGGATGGAAGCGCGAGCTATATTCCGACTCGACTCGATTATGCGGTGAAGTGGGCTCAAAAGAATTCGCTTTGGCCTATGCCATTCGGAACGTCTTGCTGCGGCATCGAGCTGATGTCGACGCTGTCGGGGACCTACGACCTTTCGCGCTTTGGCTCGGAAGTCGTGCGGTTTTCTCCGCGGCAGGCTGACCTTCTGCTCGTAGCAGGGACCATTACGACTAAGATGTCGCCCGTCTTGCGGCAGATCTACGATCAGATGCTCGAACCCAAATGGGTGATCGCCATGGGCGCCTGCTCATCTTCGGGTGGCATCTTCAATACCTATTCGGTCCTGCAGGGCATCGATGAGATCATGCCCGTCGACATCTACGTGCCTGGCTGTCCGCCCATTCCGGAAGGACTCATCTATTCGATTCTGCGGCTGCAGGAAATCGTCGAAAAGGGCCTGCCTCGCAAGCAGATGCATAAACTAACGCGGGAAGAGGCGCGCAACGCGATGAACTTTCGTCAGGCGATCGGTGAATCACTGTTCGAATCGGGCGAAACCGGGGCGACGCCAAGTGGCCCAGCTGAGATTAAGGGAGAAACTCGATGAGTGTCGCCTTTGGTGTGATTCGCGACCGCCAGGATCAGCTCTTTTTGCATCTCGAGCAAACCTATCCATCTCATCGCGTGCTGCGCGATAAGATCGAAGAGCCTATCCTGTGGCTGCGTTCACCGGACGAACTCGTCCCGATGATCGAGGCGCTGCGGCGCGAGCCTGCGACGCAGTTCGATCGTCTGTCCGATATTACAGCTTACGATAATATCGACCATGTCGACGGTCCCAAGCGTTTGATCGTCGTTTATCAGCTCTATTCCCTCCAGCATCACACGCGTCTCCGCCTCAAGATCGCCATCGATCAGGACGAAAGTGTTCCAACCCTGACGGTCGTCTGGGGAGCCGCAAACTGGCTCGAACGCGAAGTCTTCGACATGTTCGGCATCCGCTTTGCGGGCCATCCCGATTTGCGGCGGATCCTGATGGACGAACGCTTTGTCGGTCATCCGCTCCTCAAAGAATACGAACTTGAAGCCCGCCAACCTTTCTCTGACTCGCTGCCCGTGCGGATCGCCACCGGTTTTGAGAGTCCCGAGGAGAGCCATTGATGAGCGATAGCATCACGACGACCGAGCCACGGCAAAATCTGTCGGACTTTTATAATCCCAACGTTTTAGTCAATCTGGGGCCTTCTCACCCGGCGATGCACGGAACCTTGCGCGTCATGTGTCGCGTCAACGGCGAAGTGATCGAAGACTCGACCTGCGAGATCGGCTATCTGCATCGCGCGATCGAAAAATTGGCGGAAAACAAGACCTATCACCAGTGGATCGTCTACACCGATCGTTTGAACTATTGTTCGGCGCTGACCAACAACATCGCCTATGTAATGGCGGTCGAAGACATCCTCGGCATCCAGGTGACCGATCGCTGCATGTGGATCCGCGTGATCTGCATGGAGCTCTCGCGCATCATCGACCATATTATCTGCGTCGCGATCAATGCTCTCGACATGGGAGCCCTCACTTGCTTTTGGTACCTTTACCACTGGCGGGAAGAAGCCTACACCATGATCGAAGCGATGTGCGGCATGCGCCTCACGACGTCCTATGCGCGCATCGGTGGGATGAGCTACGATTTGCCCGACAACTTTGACGAACTCATGGCCAAGTTCATCAAGGGTTTGCCTAAATCTCTCGATGACGTCGAAAAGCTCCTGACCACCAACCGCATCTGGACGGACCGGACGCGCGGCGTCGGCAAGCTGACGCGAGAACAGGCAATCGACCTCGGTGTCACAGGCCCTTGCCTGCGGGCCTCTGGCGTCGACTTCGATCTGCGTCGCGACCGTCCCTACTATACTTACCCTGAACTTGATTTCGAAGTCGCCGTCGGTCTCAACGGTGACGTGTACGATCGCTATCTCGTGCGCATCGAAGAGATGCGGCAGAGTCTGAAGATTCTGAAGCAGTGCATGAAAAAGCTGCCGAAGGGACCTCTTTGGGTCGAAGACAAGCGCGTCTTCATTCCCAACAAGCAGGATGTCTATACCAAGATGGAAGTCTTGATCCATCACTTCAAAATATTCATGGAAGGCATCGATGTGCCGCCCGGTGAAGCTTACAATGCGGTCGAAGCGCCCAACGGCGAGCTGGGATTCTACGTCGTGAGTCGCGGCGGTCCCAAGGCCTGGCGCATCAAGATCAAATCGCCTTCCTTGCTTCATTTTCAAAGCTTTGAGACTTCGGCCAAGGGAAGCAAAATCCCTGACGCCATCGCGATCCTCGGAAGTTTGAACATTATCGCCGGTGAACTCGATCGTTAGGGGTAAAAGTCCAGGATGAACTCGCAAATGATCATAGACCAGGAAATCAGCCAGCGCATCGATGCCTTGCGCACCCATTTGCCGACGGAGCAGGCCCTGCTCCTCCCGCTTCTGCACGAAATGCAGGCCAAAGCTGGGTGGATCAGTCGGGAAGCCATGGCCGAAGCCGCTCAGTTCTTGAAGATTCCTCTGGCCCGCGTCGTCGAAGTCGCGACCTTCTATACGATGTATAACAAGGCGCCCATCGGCAAAAAGCATCTGCAGATCTGCACCAACGTCACATGCTTTCTCCGCGGTTCCGATCATTTGCTCGCCTGTCTCGAAAAGAGATTGGGCATTCATTGCGGAGAAACGACCGCCGATGGCCAGTACACGCTGTCTGAAGTAGAATGTCTGGCCGCCTGCGGGACAGCTCCGGTGATGCAGGTCAACGATGACTACCACGAGAATCTGGACGAGAGTTCCCTCGAAGGTCTGATGAACCGTTTGGACCAGGAGTTGAAAAATGGCTGAAAAGCTCTTGACTCGTTACAACGATACTCCAGGCTCTCACACTCTGAATTTCTATCGCTCCGTCAACGGCTATCAGGCTTTGGAAAAGGCTCTGGGCATGACGGCCGATGCTGTGATCGATGAAGTCAAGAAATCCAATCTGCGCGGTCGCGGGGGCGCCGGTTTCCCGACGGGCATGAAATGGTCTTTCATGCCCAAAGCGCCGGTCGATGCCAACGGTGTGGCCAAACCCAAATATCTGGTGTGTAATGCCGATGAGGGCGAACCCGGTACTTTCAAAGATCGTTTGCTGCTCACCCAGCATCCGCACATGCTGATCGAAGGCATGATCATCGCCGGTCACGCGATCGGCGCTTCGCGCGGGTATATCTACGTGCGCGGTGAGTTTGTTCGTGAAACGCAGCGCCTCGAAGCGGCTGTCGCTGAAGCTAGGGCCGCTGGCTATCTCGGCTCTCAGGTCATGGGTCGTCCGTGGAGTTTCGATATTTGCGTCTATCGCGGAGCGGGCGCCTACATCTGCGGCGAAGAAACGGCTCTGCTGAACAGTCTCGAAGGCAAGCGCGGCGAACCGCGCCTCAAACCGCCCTTTCCTGCCCAGGTCGGTGCCTTTGGAATGCCGACCTGTGTCAACAACGTCGAAACCTTCTGTGCCGTGCCGACCATCATCACCGACGGGGCCGCGAAGTTCGCTGCGATCGGTACCGAGCGGTCGGGTGGTACCCGCCTTTTTTGTGTGTCGGGTCATATCGAAAAACCAGGCGTCTATGAACTGCCGATCAATATCACTTTGCGCGATCTCATCGCTCATTGCGGGGGCGTTCGCGGCGGGCGCAAGCTCAAGGCTGTGATCCCAGGCGGTGCCTCAGCGCCGATGCTGTCCGCCGAAGAAATCGATGTCGCGATGGACTTTGACAGTCTCGCCAAGGCCGGGACGATGGCGGGATCAGGTGGCGTGATCGTCATCGACGAGACCGCCTGTATCGTCGAAGTCGCCGCCCGTCTCCTTAAATTCTATGAACACGAATCCTGCGGACAGTGCAGTCAGTGCCGCGAGGGCAGTCACTGGCTCGCGCGCATGTTTCAGCGCATTGAAGAGGGCGGCGGCACGGACGCTGATCTCGACATGATCGCCGGCATCTGTTCAAACATGGCAGGACAAACGATCTGCGCCTTTGCCGATGCCGTGACGGGGCCTGCCCTTTCATCGGTTCGCAAGTTCCGCGCAGAATTCGAAGCGCACGTACGGCAAGGGTGCTGTCCCTTGAAACCAGCCGATTATGTGCCGAGCGCGCATATCAAGCATCACGCCAGCGCCAGGCTGTGAGGGAGAGACACGATGACGAAGCCAAAAATCACCTTTGATGGCCAAACCTTTGAGTTCGAACCGGGCGATACCATCATGCGCGCGGCCGAACGAGCGGCTATCGATCAAGGGATACCGCGTTTCTGCTACCATCCCGGTTTGCCTGTGGCGGGTACCTGCCGGATGTGTACGGTCGAAGTGGAGAAGGCTCCCAAGCTGATGACAGCTTGCTCGACGCCGGCCAGTGATGGAATGGTCATCCATACTCAGAGCGAGCGCGTGCGCAAAAGTCGGGCGGGCGTAATGGAATTTCTATTGCTCAACCATCCCCTCGATTGCCCCGTCTGCGATCAGGCGGGCGAATGCTCGCTGCAAGATTACAACTACGAATACGGTCCCTCGACCAGCCGTTTTCAGGAAGACAAGCGCGTCTGGGTCGAAGCGAGTACCAAAAAGCTGTCCGACCGCCTTACGCTCAATATGAACCGCTGCATCCACTGCGAGCGCTGCGTAAGATTCACCGAAGACGTGACTAAAACGCACGAGCTGCTGATGGAAAACCGCGGTTGGAAGAAAGAACTGATGACCGCCGATGATCTCGGCGTCTTCAACGAGTACCAAGGTAATATCGCCGATATCTGTCCGGTCGGTGCCATCACCTTCAATGATTTTCGATTTAAAAAGCGGGTATGGTTTCTCAAGCCTAAGCCCTCGCTCTGCGACGGCTGCGCGCGAGGTTGCTCGATCTTTGCTGACGAAGAAAAGAACGTCGTGCAACGCTACCGCGCTCGTCGCAACGATCAGGTGAACGGTCATTGGATCTGCGATGCCGGCCGCGTGTCCTATCACACCTATAGCGATCCTCAACGGGTGGTGCAGCCTCTCTTGCGAGGTCTCGCGCAGAGCGCGCCCCAGGCGACTACGTGGGAAACGCTGATCACCTGGTTGCTCCGCGAAATGAATCAGGCCAAGCGGGTGCTGCTGCTCATCGGTACCGATGCGAGCAGTGAAGAAGCGGCCAATCTCATGCAAATCCTGCCGAGTCTGACGCGCGGTGAACTGGTCATCCGCAGCTGGAATGGAACCGGTGAGGGTGTGCAGTCGAGCGGCGACGATGCGCCTGTCGATAAGATCCTGCGGCGGCGCGATCAGACGCCGAACACGCGGGGAATTGAACAGTTGGGTCTCCATCCTCTAGCCGCTCGAGACGGCGATTTTGATGTCGCCCTTTTCTTCCGCAGCGGGCGGGCGACCCTCCCTGCGCAGAAGCTGGCCGCCTTTGAGATCGCCTGGGGCGTCTTCAATCAAAGCGAAAGCGCTCGTTTCGCGGCGGTGCTTCCTGGACTTTCTACGCTAGAGAAAGCCGGCAGCTACACCAACTGCGAGGGCTTGGTCCAAACCTTCGAAGCGGCTGTGAAAAGTCACGGCCACGCAGCGAGCGTGAAGAAAATTCTTGATGGCATGCGCACGATGATGAAGGCGCACCCAGAGACAGCCGAGCGCGAGGTAGCCCGTGACTTTGTTTGACATCATCGCATTGCTGCTGAAACTCGTGTTCGTCCTCGCCGTCGTCTTGAACGCCGTGCCGGTCGTCATCTGGTTTGAACGTCGAGGCTCGGCTTGGATGCAGGGCCGAGTCGGTCCTAACCGCGTGGGGCCCTTTGGATTGTTGCAGCCCGTCGCCGACGTCATCAAGTTTATTTTCAAGGAAGACTTCGTTCCGAAAGAAGCCTCCAAGTTCTATTATCACGTCGCGCCGATGATAGCCGCCGTTGCCCCTTTCGCGGCCTTTGCGGCGATTCCTTTCGGCAGTTTTCTGGCGATCGGCGGGCAGCAGGTTCCTCTGCAGATCGCGAGCCTCGATATCGGTATTCTCTCGGTGCTCGCCTTTGCCGGCCTGGAAGTCTATCCCATCATGCTGGCCGGTTGGGCGTCCAACAACAAGTATTCGATGTTCGGAGCGCTGCGCGGCAGCAGTCAGATGGTGAGCTATGAGATCGCCCTTGGTCTTTCGCTCGTTTCCATGCTGCTCATTTACGGAACTCTAAACCTCACTGAAATGGTGGTCTATCAGGATCAGTTGATGTTTGGGTTTATGCCGCGCTGGGGCATTTTCCTCAATCCCATCGCTTTTCTGATCTTTCTCATCGCCATCTTCGCTGAAACCAACCGCTTGCCCTTCGATTTACCGGAAGGCGATGCTGAGCTGGTTGCCGGATATCATACCGAATACGGCGCGACCAAGTTCGCCATGTTCTTCTTTGCTGAATACGTGGCTATGATTATGGCCTCGTCTCTGCTGATCACGCTGTTTTTTGGCGGCTATGCCTTGTTCCCTGGATTGGAAACAGTGATTGCCGGTATAGCCGGCGCCCTGCAGCTCAGTCCGGAGTGGACGCAAAATATTCGGGCAGCTTTTCAAGTCGCTGGCTTTATCTTCAAAGTCGGTTGCATGATGTTTTTTTACGTGTGGGTGCGTTGGACCTTCCCGCGCTTCCGCTTTGACCAGTTGATGAATCTCGGCTGGAAGATCCTCTTCCCCCTCGCGCTCGTCAATCTGCTGTTTGTAGCCCTTGTAATCGCATGGATGGGAGGCTGAATATGACCATCATCGTATCTCGCAAGGAAACCTTTTGGGACAAGATCTATCTGCCAGCGCTGGCGATCGGCCTGAAAGTGACGATTAAGCAATTCTATCGGACCCTGTTTCGCGGTGAATCGACCACGATTCAGTATCCGGAGCAAAAACGGATCTATTCGCAGCGCTTCCGCGGCGAACACTTCATCTCGGTCGATGCGAACAAGACGGAAAACTGCACGTCCTGCTATCTCTGTCAGACCGTCTGCCCTGCCGAGTGTATCACCATCATCGCGGAAGAAAGACCCGCCGAAGAGAATCCCTACGGCGTGCGCAAGGAAAAGCGGCCGGCTCGCTTCGACATCGATGCCCTGCGCTGCTGTTTCTGCGGATTTTGCGAGGAAGCTTGTCCAAAGGATGCGATCAAGTTGTCGCGTAACTATGAGATGGCCAAGCTCACGCGCGAAGACACGATCTACGATCTCGATCATTTAAAACGGGAGGTCAAGGGACGTGGTTGAACCTGTTCTCGCCTTGTTATCAGCAATCATCGTGGTTTTAGGCATTGTCATGACGGTCGCCAAAAATCCCATTACCAGCGCCTTTTCTCTGGTCGCTCTCATGCTGACGCTCGCTGGGGTCTATGCGGCCATCGGCGCTCACTTCGTGGCCGCCTTGCAGGCGATCGTCTATGCCGGTGCAGTCATGGTCCTCTTTGTCTTTTCCATCATGCTTCTCAACATGAATGAGGAGAAAAGCGAGATCAATCTCGAGTCCTGGCGGACCTATGCCGGCTTTTGGAGCGTTGTCGGACTTTTCCTCGGCTTGGCTTACGCTTTTTTTCAATGGGCGGGAGAAAGCCATGGGCCGAGGCCTGGACCTTGGAGCATCAGTGCGATCAAGGAACACGGCGGCAATGTCGTGGCTTTGTCGGGCGTTTTGTTTTCTGAGTATTACATCCAGTTCGAAGTGATTTCCCTGCTCTTGCTCGTAGCAATGGCCGGCGCTTTGGTCTTGGCGAAAAGAAAGGTGGATTGAGACTGATGGAAACCGGGACTCTCCTTCACCTGCTCTCCGCCTATCTCTTCTGTATGGGCCTTCTTACCTTGCTCTTGCGACGCAATACGATCGTTATGCTGATGGGGATCGAGTTGATGCTCAATGCCATCAACTTATCCTTTGTGACCTTTGCGCATGAATTGCAGCAGGTCTCTGGCCAACTCCAGGTCTTCTTTGTGATCACCATCGCTGCTGCTGAATCAGCCGTCGGTCTTTCCATTTTGGTCAACGTCTATCGAAATTTCGGTAGTATCAAGACCAACCTAACCACTCGCATGCGAGGCTAAGGACTTATGTCTGAACCGATCCTATCCTCACTCCCGCTGTGGATTCTCCTCTTGCCGCTGTTCGGCTTTCTCCTTAACGGATTGGCTTACCCTCTTGCTGCCAAAGGCATGGGTCGGACGCATGTCGGCATCGCCGGCGGTATCGCCACCGTCGTCATGTTCCTCAGTTTTATCTTGGCTTGCATGGGCTTTGTCGCCTTGCGATCCAGCAACGGGCCTCTGGTTCAGCCCCTCTACGATTGGGTGGCGATCAGCGATCTCAAGATTTCTCTGGTTTTGCATCTCGATCGGCTCAGTTCGCTGATGACCCTCATCATCACGGGGATCGGCACGCTGATTCACCTCTATAGCATCGGCTACATGTCCCATGAAAAGGGCGCGGCCCGCTTTTTTGCTTATCTCAATCTGTTTTGCTTCGCCATGCTTCTCCTCGTCTTGAGCGATAACCTCCTCTTCGTCTTCTTCGGTTGGGAGGGCGTGGGTCTCTGCTCTTATCTCTTGATCAGCTACTGGTACAGCGAAGAAGCCAATGCTGTGGCGGCTCGCAAGGCCTTCCTCGTCAACCGCGTGGGCGATCTCGGCTTTGTCTTGGCTATGTGCATACTTTACTTGAATGCGGGAACCCTGAGTTTTTCGGCTCTCGCGCAGCATATGGCCCCGGAAGCGATGGGGATGCTCGGCATCGCCGCCGTTCTGCTCTTCTTCGCTGCTACAGGGAAATCAGCGCAGCTGCCTCTCTACGTCTGGCTTCCCGATGCGATGGCCGGACCGACGCCGGTATCAGCGCTGATTCACGCAGCGACGATGGTGACGGCAGGAATTTATTTGTTCGCGCGGATGCACTTCATGTTTGAACTGTTTCCAAACCTCATGGTTCTCGTCGCTTGGACCGGAGCTTTGACGGCCTTGTTTGCGGGTACCATCGCTCTCGTGCAGAACGATATCAAACGCGTTCTTGCGTATTCCACGGTGTCGCAGCTCGGTTTCATGTTTTTAGCCCTCGGCGTCGGCGCGTACCAAACAGCGGTTTTTCACCTGATGACGCACGCTTTTTTCAAGGCCCTGCTCTTTCTCGGCGCCGGTTCAGTGATCCACGGCTGCGATGGCGAGCAGGATATGAGAAAGATGGGGGGACTGGCTTCCAAGTTGCCCCTCACGCACATCACGATGCTGGCCGGCAGCGCGGCCATCATTGGTTTGCCGGTGTTCAGTGGATTCTTCAGCAAAGACGAAATTCTCTATGAAGTTCTGGTGCAGCCACGCGGCGGTTGGCTCCTCTTTGCCTGCGGCGCCGTTGCTGCGTTTTTGACGGCGGTTTATACCGTGCGACTTCTCGTCCTCACGTTCTGGGGGCAAGCTCGCCAAGGACTGGGCGGACACGAGTCGCCTTTCGTCATGACTCTCCCCCTGGTGATTCTCGCCGTACTGGCTACCGTCGGTGGTTTCCTCGGCGTGCCCCATGCCTGGACCCATGCTTTGGGTCTCGAGTCCATGCATAGCCTGAGCGCATGGCTGTCTCCCGTGATTCCGGCCGCGGCGATGCTCGAAGGTCCTTTGTCCGAAGGAGTGGTTTCGTTTCTCGCCGTCGCGCTCGGCGTGGCCGGCAGCATCGTCTCTTATCTCACTTTCCGGCGCCGCTTTGATTTGCCTTTGCCGGGTCTCAGGCGACTGTTTGAAGGAAAATTCTTTGTCGATGAAATCTACGGAGCGCTCTTCGTCAAGCCGCTCTATCGGGCCGGCGAGTGGATGGCGCGCGTTTTGGAAGTGGGTTTTGTGCAAAACTTCGGCGGCTGGTTAGGCTCGGGCTCCCTCTGGTCGGGTCAGCGGATGCGGGCCTTGCAGAACGGTGATCTTCAGGCTTTTGCTCTGGTCCTCACCGCAGGCCTCGTCGCTATCATCGGAATCCTTCTTGTGTGGGCACACGTATGAACGAGAACCAGCTGCTACTCAACGGTCTTTTATTTCTCCCTGCGCTCGGGGCTATTCTCGTTCTCCTTCTGCCCGCTCAGCTCAGGAGCTGGGGACGGCCACTCGCTTTAGTCTTTAGTCTCGGCGCAGCCGTCTGCGCTTTGGTCATCGCGCAGGTCTTTGATCCTCTGGTGGTGCCCAGCGCTCTGTCTATCAAGGCGACTTGGTTACCTCAACTCGGTGCTTCCTTTGCCCTGGCCGTCGATGGCTTGAACCTGCCGCTTCTCCTCCTCACGGCCTGGCTCACCCCTCTCGTATTGATCGGGACCTGGTCGGTCCGCAGCGCGCAGAATGAAAGTGGGCAATTCAAGGTGATTCCTGCCTTAGTCCTGCTGATGGAAACCGGAGCTCTCGGCACCTTTCTCAGTCAGGATCTTTTGCTGTTTTACGTATTTTGGGAACTCATCTTAGTTCCGGCCTACCTGCTAGTAGGAATGTACGGCGGAGCCCAGAGAGCAAAGGCAACTCTGCAGTTTTTTCTCTACACCTTTGCCGGTTCTCTGCTGATGCTGCTCGGCATCGTCTGGCTCATCTTTCAGCAGCAGCAGGCGACTGGCGTCGCCGATGCATCCATCGCGAGCATCACGAGTCTCTCGCTGCCTTTCGGGGGACCTTTGGGTGGCCTTCTGTCTGTCCAAGGACTTTTATTTCTCGTTTTCGGCGCCGCCTTTTTTATCAAGGCGCCGCTTGTGCCTCTGCATGGCTGGATGGCAGCGACCTATACGCAGGCTCCTATCGCCGTGACGATCTATCTCGCCGCGATCCTGTCGAAGATGGGAACCTATGGAATTCTAAAACTGATGCTGCCTCTGTTCCCACAGGCGATGCATGCCTACGGTCCTGTCCTCATGTGGATGGCCGCCGCGGGCGTGATCTACGGGGCTCTCTTGGCTTTGGCGCAGAAAAACATCAAGGCAGCCATCGCCTATTCCTCGCTGTCTCACGTGAGTTACATCCTCCTCGGACTCTTCTCGCTCCAAGGGGCAGGGATTTCAGGCTCTCTTCTGCAGATGGTCAACCACGGGATCGTGATTGCCGGCCTCTTTTTCCTCGCCCATTGCTTGGAAGAGAGACGCGGATCGCAGCTCTTGACCGACTTTGGTGGCTGGGCGCGCGCGACGCCTCTGCTCGCTAGCTTTCTCATGCTGTTTGTCCTCTCGTCGGTAGCGCTGCCAGGCACCAACGGCTTTGTCGGCGAATTCATGGTGCTGATCGCTAGCTTTCGCGTCAATGCCCTGGCGACCGCCGTCGCGGCTGCTGGTATGGTGTTCGGGGCGCTCTATATGCTCAATGTCTATCAAAGGGTGATGTTTGGGGCCTCCAAGGTAGGGGCAGCGATTGAACAGAAGGATCTCGGGTTCGCCGAAGTCCTCGTTGTGACCGTCCTCGGTGGTTTTGTGGTCGGCATCGGTATTGCGCCGCAGCCTTTTCTCAGTCGCTCCGTGGCGGCTGTCGAAACGCTGAAACAGCGTATCGCAGCTCCCGTCGCGACTAGCGACGTGCAGCCTCAGGTTTCGTCAACCCAAGATCCTATCGCACAGTAAAGTAATAGGGAGGAGAACCCGTGTCTTTTCAGGAAGTTTTTCCTATCCAGATGATAGGCGGTGAGCAGTGGTCCGGACTCATCCCACTGATCGTCATGACCCTCAGCTCTATTCTTGGCCTCGTGTTTTCGCCGGTCAAGAACGGACGGGTCTGGGCCTTTAATATCTTAATCATCGGCATTTTGATCGCGCTTGCCTCTGTGAGTCTGACGCCGGGACCCATCAGTGTGCTCGGTGGCACTCTGGTCTTTGACAAGATGAGTCAGCTCTTTACGGCGATCCTTCTGACCTGCGGATTGGCGACGGCCTTGATGTCCTTTGGTTATGACCAGCGCGAGAACATCCACGCTGAATACTTTCCTTTGATCGGGATGTCCTTGATCGGAATGATGGTGCTGGTCTCGACCCGCGATTTAGTCTTTCTCTTCATCGGCCTCGAGCTCCTCTCGCTCGCTGTCTATATTTTAGTAGCGATGCGCAGGCAGTCGCCTGATGCGGCGGAAGCGGGCCTGAAGTACTTTCTGCTCGGTGGGACGGCCAGCGCCGTTCTCCTCTATGGTGTGACCCTCGTTTACGGAAGTACGGGTAGTCTTCTCTATCCGGCGATTCATGAGGCTTTTCGGCAGCAATGGGCGGCGGCTCTTCCGACGATGCCGATCATCGGATTGGGTATGATCGGCGTTGGGTTTCTCTTTAAGATCGGCGCTGTTCCTTTTCATATGTGGCTTCCCGATGTTTATACCGGCGCCGCCACGCCGGTGAGCGGCTTTATGATCTCAGCGGTCAAGGCTGCGGCGGTCGGTGCACTCCTCCGTTTTAGTAGCGAAGTTCTGGCAATGCCTGGATTGATGGCAGCTGATGGCGGCTTTGCCCGGATTCTTTGGGTCTTGATCGCGGCCACGCTGCTCCTCGGTTCGCTCGCGGGACTGATGCAGCAGAATCTGAAGCGTATGCTCGCCTACTCGACCATCGCCCACACCGGAT
>CANJJY010000070.1 GCA_947474445.1 Oligoflexaceae bacterium | reverse complement strand
ATCGGAATCAGCTTCGAGCTCGGCCATCATTCGCGCTGCTTCATCGTCCTCTTCGGCCGCTTGAACCGGGGCTGCTTTGGCTTTGACGGCTGGCTTTGGAGGCGGAGCTTTGGCGACGGAAGCCGGCGGCTTGATCGTGACGGAAGGTTCATCGTCCGCGGCCATTTCAGCGAGCATGGCGGCCGTGTCTTCATCGCTGATTGTTCCCGTATCGCTCGGTGTTTCGAGTTCGGCAAGGAGCAAGGCATCTTCATCGTCGCTGGATAGAGCTTGAGGCTTGGACTTCGAGGACGGAGCTTTGGCCCCGTCTGTGCCCTGCGACCAGGTGTGGACCAGGTCGAGTAAGGCTCGACTTTCTTGGATGAGATAGAGCATTTCAGGATTGGGACGCTGGCTCCCCGGCTTCAATACGGCGCCAAGCTGCTGCTGCAACAGTGGCAGAATTTTCTTGATGAGAGATTCGATTGCGGTTTTGACCAGAGCATCCATGCTCCTGTCTCCTGTGCAAACTGAAACGGCGAAATAGCTTCAACAATCAAGTACACCAACGATTATTTTACGGTCCCCTGCCGAGGCGCTTATCCGGCGCGCGGCAAAGCAACTAAAAACTGAAAGTAACTCTCTTCCAAAGCGTCGAACTCGAGGATTCTGCCACAGCTACAGGTGAAGGAAGGAGCCGTCAGCTTACGCAGAGCCTTCTCATGTTCGTTGACGACGATGAGTTTGGTATGTTCCTGTCCGCATTGGCAGTAGTAAGGCGCATAGAAAGATTCAACTACGCCGCTGCCTAAGGAGCTGGGAACCATATTGATCTGATCGATGGCGGACACACTGCATTCATGAAAAGACAGGCTGCCGAGCTTAGAGAGATCGCCGATGAGCTGAATCCATTCCCGGATACCACAGGAGTTGAAATTACCCACGTCTTTGAGGTGCAGATGGATGTTCTCGCGGCTGATGCGAGGCACTTCTTTTTGTCGAAAATTCTCATCGATTTCGCCGACGATGCTGTAATGCACAGCCTTCGGGCTGTCATCGATTTCGATGGTGAGATTGTGAAAATTTACCGACTTTTTATCACCCATGGACGCCTTCTTTATGACCGACGGGGGTCTTCGTGATTCATCTTTAAACGGATCGGACTAGACCTCCAAAAACTTGAGTGTCATCACGCATCAGTCGCGGCGTAATTTTTTATAAGTATTTGAAATTATTGAATAAGATATTTTTGGATGGGGTGGCGCCAAGCGCCTTGTCAGAGGACCTTCAGCGGAGGTTGCGCAGGAGCCAGACTTGACAGGCAAAATGCCCGGTTTGACCCATGGGCCGCGAGAGGCGCTGGAATCCCAGTTTCTCATAGAGGCGCAAGGCGTCCTTCATGCCTTCGGTGGTCTCGAGATAGATCTGCTGATAGCCAGCTTTTTGAGCGTCGCGCAAAATATTCTCGATCAGCTTGCGTCCAAATCCCTGACCGCGGACGTCGGGGAGGAAATACATTTTCTTGAGCTCAGCTGTGACAGGGTCGCCGCCCCGCAATGGGGCAAATCCTCCGCCCCCAACGATGCGATCGCCGTGGACCAGAACGTGATACCCGGCATTTGGCCCCTGGTAATGGGCGGACATCCGATCGAGCTCTTCATCGACAAAAGCAAAACCCTCGCGGTCGGCTCCAAATTCTTTGAGAACCTGGCGAATGACCCGGGCAAGGGCGGCATCATCCTGAGGCGCGAGAGCCCGAAGATCGAGGTTAGAATCGGCCATCAAAAGGTCTCCTTGGGCGTGCTTGCGCCCTGATAAGGAACTATTGCAGAAGTCACGGGGTCGATCAAACTAAGAAAAAACCAGCCAGCACGCCAGGCGCGAGCGATTTGAGGTGACTCACGGAAAGCTCGGTGAACCTGCGCCTCACTCGCTGCCACAAATACCTGCAGACGCAAAGGCTCGTGTTGCTCATCCCCTCTTTGCAGAGCGTCAAGAGGAATTCCTAAGGCTAAGTCGCCGTCTTCTCGTCTCAATCTCAGAGCGGGATGGAGACTTTCGAGATCGGTGAAACGACCGGCTCCCCAGCGATCGGGATCGACGCTGGAGAAATAGAATTGAAGATTAATACGGATCCCCATGGCCAAGGGGCCCCTGAAAATGCGGGTCAGTAGCGTTGCATCAGCGTCGGTCTCCGACGTATATGAATGCAGAAAGCAGCGTCCCCCCAGATCGGTGCGATAGGTCAGAGCTCGGGGGCCGATGATAAATCCCGCGTTCTTGATCGCGCCGCCGCTGTGCTCGCAGACGGTCTTTGAATTGACTTCGGCGTGAGCCAGAGTGCGAGCCGCTGCGTCTAAAGTCTGCTCGAGCTGCTTCAGATCGCTTTGATGAGACGAGGGTACCCTTTGCCCATCGAGGACGTGGACCGCGCGACGATCGGTGCGGAGAACGCCCGCGACGAAGATGGTATCGGCCGGTAGCATGAGGCCCTGGCTGCTGAGCTTTTGCCGGAAATGAGGATCGTTCAAGAGCTCGACAGCATGCTGAGCGTGGGCCGCTCCGGAAAAACCACCGCAGGCCGTGCATTCAAGGTAACTGCTGCACCAAGGATCGGCATGGGGATGACTATGGCCACAGATGAGAATCAGGCGAGCGTAGCGGTCACCCCAATCGAGCTCGCGCAGGATACGATCCGCGAGTTCTTCCTGAGCTGGATAGCTGTCCGGGGCTAGATGCCGCGGCCGCAGGGTAAAAGAGCCCGAGGTGCTCAGCGTCTCGATCGCCACTGCATCCTGTCTTTCCCAGGCGGTGCGCAGGGGTTCGCAGCGCGGATCGATGCAGAAGACACCTTGGAAATCAGGTCGCCCTCGCTCATTTCCCGCCTCTCTAGCTTTGGGCTGCGCGGCGATGAGATCGCTGCACCGTCGACGCCAAGCGTTTTCCCAAGCCGCTAAACCCAGAGATTGAAGCGCAAACGTCGCCGTCGGGCGCAGTCCATGGCTCGGCTTTGATTCGTTTCGCTTGCCCGCGCGTCGATGATGGAGGAAAGCATGAACAGAATTCCAGCCCAGAGAAAAACCGTGACGTCTGCCGAGAGATTGGACTTTCACCCGTTCAGTGGCCAAGCGTAAGGCGAGCACACTGAGACCTTCGATCCCCGCTTGCTCCTGGCCTTTATGCGCTTTCAGCCATGAACTCCAGCCGGGCAGCGACCAGAAAGACTCAAGCATAAAGAGCTGCCATTCGGCGCGCGGTATCGCCAAAGCTTCCAGCATTTGCGTCAGCACCGCTTCAGGTCCGTCGATCCATCGGTAGCGTGTGCCAGGAATACAAAGAGAACGTGAGCCCTCTGTCCGCAGCAGCAGACGCTTCTCGGCATAACTCCAAAGAGAATGCGGAGGGTTTTCCTCTTGGCAGACGACTGCGTAATCACGCAAAATCTGAGTCAGCTCCCGGTTGATCGAAGCCACGAGCTGAGTACCGAGCTCGCCATCGAGGCTTTGAGCGAGACTGGGCGAGGGCACGCTGCGATGAGGGGCCAGCGAAGAATCGGACTTTAAGTAAGCCGAACGCAGCGCATCAGGTTCGATTTCATGGAGAGGTGCTGCGTGGTGGGGTGGCCAAAAACAAGCATCTTCCCAATCTTGAGGAGCAATCTCTCCCGTCTCGAGCAATGAGCGCACGCGGTTCATCGACGGCCAAACCTGAGCTCGCGTTAAACGGTGCAATAGTTCGATGGCTTCGATAAACGGTAGCTCTTCAAAGCCAATCAGAGGATGATGCAGAAGGAGCTGCCGTTCATGAGGAAAGTTTCCTAGAGTATCGAGAGCGCGCACACATGCATCGTGGACAGAAAGCTTAGCGTCTGGCGCTTGAGCTTGAGTTGAAGGCATAGCTTTGTACGCGCGGAGAGGGGAACGAAAACTATGCACGCGGCCTCTTGTGCTATAAAGATCAC
Organism: Oligoflexaceae bacterium; assembly: GCA_947474445.1. GTDB lineage: Bacteria > Bdellovibrionota_B > Oligoflexia > Oligoflexales > Oligoflexaceae > Oligoflexus. The sequence goes on along the minus strand of CANJJY010000070.1, from coordinate 10,116 downwards.
GAAACATCGTTGCCTCCGTGCAGATGATAGGAGATCTTAGAAGCGGCTGCTCTAACTTCAAAGGAGGAGAATGCAGTCTCTCTTTGGTAAAGGCTCGATGGGATTCTTAAAAACAGCTTCTTTTATAAGACAAAAGAGTCTGGTAAGCAAGATGACCCTGAGTTGGCGGCAAAGCTCTCAGTCGATGGGTTCTGCCACCTAAGAGACAAACCTAAGTCTTCGCAATCAACCGTGACGGCAAAGGATGGGGGAGACAATGTCACAGATGAAAAAAACTGACGGTTCCGGCTGGACTTTCATGACCAACCACGCCCATGTCTTGATTTTATTGGCTCAAAATCCAGATCGAGTCCTACGCGAGGTGGCGGCTTCTGTGGGGATCACAGAAAGAGCAGTTCAACGCATAGTGGCGGAGCTGGAAGAGGATGGATACATCCATCGCAGTAAGGAGGGTCGCAAGAACACCTATGCGATCGATCTCTCGAAGCCACTTCGGCACCCTATAGAGAGTCATTGCAGCATAGGTGATCTGGTTGAGTTGATACGTAAGAAAAACGTACCAACCCGCACGCATCATGTTGAAGAAGAGCTGCACCCCTAGCGCCATGCATGTCTAGGCCATGGTTTTAGGGGTCGCTCTCTGGCTCAACCAAAGCGAGCTGTGGCGCCGAGTTCTTCCTCGATGCGCAAGAGCTGGTTATATTTGCAGATGCGATCTGTACGCGAAGCCGAACCCGTTTTGATTTGGCCGCAGCCTGTCGCCACTGCAAGATCAGCGATGGTCGAGTCTTCTGTTTCGCCCGAGCGATGCGAAATAATGCTGTTGTAACCCGAGCGGGTTGCCAGCGTCATCGTATCGAGGGTTTCCGTCAGCGTACCGATCTGATTGAGTTTGACCAACACGGCGTTGGCGGCGCGTTCTTCGATGCCGCGCTGCAAGCGATTGACGTTGGTGACGAACAGGTCGTCGCCGACGATCTGAACTTGGTCGCCGATCTCACTGGTCAGGAGACGGAATCCTTCCCAATCGTTCTGGTCGAGACCATCTTCGATCGAAAGAATAGGATATTCCTTGGCGAGGCCCGACAGGAACTTTACGAAGTTTTCGCGATCGAAACTGCGCTTTTCACCTTCCAGATGATATTCACCGTTGCGGAAAAACTCCGAGGCAGCCACATCGAGAGCGATGCCGATGTCTTCGCCTGGTTTGAAGCCAGCGCGTTGAATCGCTTCCATGATGATGTCGAGGGCCGCTTTATTAGAGGTCAGGTTGGGAGCAAAGCCCCCTTCGTCGCCGACGGCCGTGTTCATTTTCTTTTCTTTCAACACGCTTTTGAGCGCATGAAAGACTTCAACACCGTAGCGAAGACTTTCGCGAAAGGTGGGAGCGCCGAAAGGTACGACCATGAATTCTTGAAAATCGATCGTGTTGTCAGCGTGAGCGCCGCCGTTGATGATGTTCATCATCGGTACGGGCAATCGATTGGCGTGGACGCCGCCGATGTAGCGATAGAGGGGCAAACCAACCGATTCGGCACCCGCTTTGGCTACGGCCAGCGAAACGCCTAAGATGGCATTAGCGCCGAGATTGGTCTTGTTTTCCGTGCCATCGAGTTCGCAGAGGAGATGATCAATTTCGGCTTGGGCGCAGACGTCGAGACCCAGCAACTTTGGTGCTATACGGTCTTTCACGTTGCCGATCGCCTTGAGCACGCCTTTTCCAAGATAACGGCTCTTGTCTCCATCACGCAATTCGCAGGCTTCGTATTGGCCTGTCGATGCGCCTGAGGGAACGGCTGCACGGCCAAAGTAACCAGATTCCGTCATGACCTCGACCTCGACGGTAGGGTTACCGCGTGAATCGATAATTTCACGGGCGTTGACGAAGGTTATGACACTCATCGATAGCTCCTTGTTCGGCGATTATTGGGGTCCACATCCCATGCAATAGGTTGATTCGATCGGCAGGGCGGACGCAGTTACGAAACGGCGTTCGGCTTGATCGGTCGACCCAAGAGGCGGCGCGAGCGTGGCCTTTTCGGACTCGTATCTTGGACCTTTGGCTAGGGAAAGGCAAGTTGTCAATCGGGTCGTCTAGAAGGCGGAACAAGGGCCCGTGGTGCTCTGACACTGCGGGCTTTGGACCCTTATGACACCAGGTGTCTAGCCGCAGAATGTTGGACAGCCCAAAGCCAAACATGCTATGCCTAAGGGCCTTGAAACCCACAAGTCTACTGCATTTTTTGCAGTGCTTGGTCCTGCCCTTTGTAAGAAAGGATTTGTCATGTTGGTTTATTCCTCATGGAAGGATTACCTCCCGAAGTCTTTCCTCTGGCTGAGTCAGATCAAAATAGAACAAGCCAAAGGCCTGTCCGATACGAGTTGGAATCTAATCGCCGTGCGGACCGAAAACGAACAGCTCGTCCTGAGCAGCGGTGGGCTTGACGCCGCCTTGAAAACTCGATTGTTGAATGAAATCGATACCCAATCGTGGACAGCGGGTGAGAAGAGTCTGCGCCTCAACGTCGATGGTAAAAAGTTTCTGCTCGTCGCCCAAAGCAGTGTCAAGACGGGAGCTGTGCAGTTGGGGCGTCAGCTCGGACTCGATGCGGCCGGAGCTTTGAGCAAAGCGAAACTGAAAGATCTTCACATCAGTGACTGCGATCAGCTGCTCGCGCTCGATATTTTCGAAGGCTTTGTGCTCGGTTTTGAAGACGGGACCGCATTTAAATCAAAAAACACCACAGAATTTCCTCAGCGCGTCAGCGTGCAAACTCAAGATAAAGACGCCTTGAACAAGCGCTCGCAGCTCGCTCAATCGCTTTTGCTCGTGAAATGGCTGCAGGATGCGCCGGCTAACTTCATCACTCCCGAGCAATTCGCTCACATCAGCCAGGATCTTTTTAAATCGACGGCAGCTGAATTGCTGATATTGGGTCGCAAAGAAATGCAGGCCCTCGGCATGGGTTCGTTTCTCAGCGTCGCGCAAGGTGCCGACAGCGATCCCAAGTTGATTGCGATCAAGATCAAAGGTCAGGACACGAGTAAGACCGTGGCGCTGGTCGGCAAGGGTGTGACCTTCGATGCAGGTGGCATCAACATCAAGGCTTCGGCTGGTCTCGAAGAAATGAAGTACGATATGTCTGGTGCCGCCGCTGTGCTCGGCGCCGCTCATTATTTCACCGCCGTGAAGCCACCCGTCAACGTCGTCTGCGCTCTCGGTGCCGTCGAGAACCTTTTGGGTCCTGACGCGACGAAGCCGGGTGACGTGGTCAAGGCTTACAACGGAAAAACGATAGAAATCCTCAACACCGATGCGGAAGGGCGCTTAGTGCTGGCCGACGTGTTGAGTTATGTCGTAGAAAAATTCGATCCGGATCTGGTCATCGATATCGCAACGCTGACTGGTGCGGTTATCTTTGGTCTCGGTCACGCCGGAGCGGGCATGATGACCAAAGATCAGAAGACGGCGGATTTTCTCAAGCACGTTGCGACGCGGGTGGGCGAACCCATGTGGCATCTTCCTTTCTGGCCAGAGCTCGAAAGCGAAGTCAGCAGTCAGCTGGCCGATTACAAAAACATCGCAAAAGCCAGCGTCAAAGCTGGTCCGATCATGGGCGGACTCTTTCTGCGTGAGTTTGTAAAAGATCATCGCTGCGAATGGGCTCACCTCGACGTGGCAGGTACCGCCTGGTCGTGTGCGGCCACAGGCTATCATACCAACGGCGGCAGTGGATTCGGTCTAAGGGCCTTAATCGGCGCAGCCGAGCTTTATCATTCTTAAGATCAAGGCATCTGCCTTCCCAGGTAGATGCCTTCCCTCACCAGACAAGTTTCCCTCTGTGGCTAACCTTAGAATTTAAATCCCAAGTCGAGTCCCACTCTCTGCGCCAGAACCCGCGTCCTCCCAACCCCAAGAAAAGCCGACCAATGAGCTGTTTCCTTACCCAAACGCAGTTCAGCTCCGCCATCGCCCAGATCTGATTGTGTGATGGTGCTGTGCACGAGGCCCACCAAACCACGGGCGCCGGCGATGAGTCCATAGCTCGGACTTCGATAAGCCAAGGTCGGAGCGAAGTGCACCGATCGCATGCGCTGGTTGTCCACTTCGGAATAGATGTTGGCCGTGCCACCGAGCTCGGCATAGAGGTAGGGATTAGTCATCGTCGGGACATAGGCAAAATCCAAACCGGGAGCGAGATACTGATCTTTTTCTTCTATCGCCGTTCGATCGCGTCCCATACGGGGACCGACGCGCCATGAACCAGTGCCCGTCATGCGTGGAGCCGATGTGCTGATCACCGGCGATGTCGTTCCTAGAGTTCCCGTGGTCGGTGCTGCTGGTCGGCGCGGTGACTGGCTCGCCACTGCAGGAGCCGGGGCTTTTTCGCGGGCGACAGCTCGGGCCAAAAGCCCGCGTTTTGGAATTTCTCCGACCGCCGTCGCGCGAATTTTGAGGCGCGGCATCCGACTAGCAAAGGCTTTTTGCAGATTTTCGGCGCGGCGTCGCGCGAGAGCAGCGTTATGGGCTGAACTTCCTTCGGGCGTCGCCGAACCGATGACCTGCAGATTATCCTGAGCGGTGAGTTTGAGGTTTTTTATGCAGTCATCGACAAACTGCATATCGACCGTGGCGTCGTTCCACTCGAAGGGCACGCGGCATTCGACGAGTCGATCCGCGCTTAAAGCCAAGGTCGGGGCGAGAAAGGCTCCGCCGATCAAGCTGGAAAGCACAAATGATTGCATACAATACTCCACTCTCAGTTATGGGTGTCGACGCCATCGAAAAAGGCGACCCCTTCTGAGGTGCTAACAATCCTGAGGACCTTTGTCCATTGGTGCAAATACCTGTCAGCGATAGGAGGTAGAAAAAAGGCAGGCAAGCAAAGTCGCTTCGTCTATTGGCCCCTTCCGCGCCCAGCGTCTTTAATTATCCAAGGCTCAAGAGTTTAAGTATTGGGCAGAAAGCTGCAGGGCTGAGGAGTTCTTATGAATCAGTTTAAGGGCTTTTCGATCGAGGTTCGAGACAAGTTGCGATTCCAAGTCTTTGAGAGGAACCCACACCAATCCCTCGGGCTCCTTTTGAATCTCGTGCTGATGCACGAAGGCCTCGATCCTGTGTTTGGTGATGGAGTGCTGAAAACTGCCGAGAACCTCGACCCCGGTTTTTTTCGGCCAATGGCCACCGGTTTCCCATCGCAGGCTACCGCTCGCTTCTTCGATCGCGGTGGGAAAGCCCAAGGTACCGCCGAGAAAGCGAGCGTTAGCTGCCCTCTGAACCAAGGCCACCTGATTCTGCCGCCGCATGATTAAAAGGTGCAAGCGAACGTCTTCGTAGACGGGAGCTTTCCGGCTCTGAGGACACATACTCTGGGTGTCGCGCGCAAAAGCGAGACAGTAGGCCTGGACAGGACATTCTTGACAGCGCGGTTGCTGCTTGGTGCAGACCGTCTGTCCGAGTTCCATCAGACCCTGATTGAAGTCGCCTGGAGCATCGGCCGGAATGATTTGATCGCCGATTTTTTGAAAGACTTTTTTGAGTTTGGGATCGGGAACGACAGGGAGATCAAAGATACGGCAGAAGACGCGTTCGACATTGCCATCCACGACAGCTTTCGGAACTCCAAAAGCGATGCTGACGAGCGCCGCCGCCGTATAATCGCCAATGCCAGGGAGCTCGCGCCAGGCCTGAAACGTGCGGGGCCAGGTCACCGGATCTCGAGCCCGTGACCGCTCCACGAGCTCGCGCGCGGCGGCATGCATCATCCGAAATCGACGGTAATAGCCGAGGCCACGGCAGGCGAGTCGAACGGCTTCTTCATCGGCGGCAGCCAAAGAGCGAACATCCGGGAAAATCGAAAGGAAACGCTTATACGCTGGGATCACCACCTGGATCGTTGTCTGCTGGAGCATGATCTCCGATATCCAAACGACGAAAGGATCTTGGCTCGCAGCAAAGAGCTGTCGCCAAGGAAGTTCGCGCCGCTGCGATCGATACCAAGAGACCAGCGCCAGGGCAAAGGGTGAACCTAGAGTTTGACTGTGCTTCTGAATCTGATCGTCCAAACCTATACCTTCTTGGTAGCCTTTTTCCGGCTCACCGATTGCGACTTCTTGCTGGCTCCCCGTGGAGACCCGCCATCTTTTGACTGCATCTCCTTCGCCTTTTTCTTCAGACGACCAGTCGCCTTGCCGGTTGTCGTCTTTACTCGGTCTTCGATCTTGTCGAGATTGACTCCGTACCGTTCGGCCGTGACCTTCAGGTCTTTATAGAACTTGTCGAGGGCTGGCTCAAATTTTTTAAATTGTGTTTCAACCAATTTTTCAAATTCTTTGCGTTTAGCCACTACGCTCTTGTTGCTAGCTGCTTTGGTGGCTGCATCTTTGATCTTTGAGATCAGCACTTCGCCTTCGCGCTCCAGAGTTTTTTGCAGCTTGTTCAAATCAGTCTGAACCTTAGTGAGAATCTCGTTCATCAACAAAACTCCTCTTGATGCGTGCTTCCGCCCGCTCGACGCAGGAAGATAGGGACAATATAGGGGGCTTAGAGTCGGAAAATCAGGGTATCATACGAAAGAGCCCGAGAGATTTCCACCTAAAAGCCTGACCCATCCATGCTATCTCGAGCCAGGACCAGCGCGCGATCAAGACCTACTCAGACGTCGTAAAACGCGCGGGTCGTTTCTCAAGAAAGGCCGAAAGCCCTTCCAGAGCTTCACTCCCAGCAAAGCAAGTCGCAAAAGATGAAGCCTCCGCCGCTAGGCCGTGGACCAGTGGTTGTTCCATCGAGGAGCGAGCCAAGCGCTTAGTTTCCGCCACGGCACGGGGAGCCGCCTTACAAATGTTCTTCACAAGATTTTGCACATAAGCATCGAGATCTTCAGCTGTGGTGACCTGCGAGACAAGGCCGAGCTGCTGGGCTTCGCGCCCATTGAGTTTACGACCGCCACACAAAACTTCCAGAGCCAGAGGAAGCCCAACGCGCCGTGCGAGTCGCTGGGTCCCACCAAATCCTGGAATCAGCCCGAGGTCGACTTCGGGTTGGCCAAATAAGGCTTTTTCAGCAGCGATGACGATGTCGCAGGACATTGCCAGCTCACAGCCACCGCCGAGCGCAAAGCCCTGAACCTTCGCGATGGTGATGAAGGGCGAGGCCTCAAGGCGCAGCGAGAGACTCTGACCGAGTCGAGCAAACTCTGCGGCTTCGTGCGGCGTAAGTCCCCGCATGGCCGCGATGTCGGCGCCTGCCACAAAAGATTTTTCTCCGGCCCCAGCGAGAATCATCACCCGCAAATCACGGGTAAACGACTGATCATCGAGCACGCGATGCAATTCTTCAATGACTTGCTGACTGAGCGCGTTCAGAACCTTCGGGCGATTGATGGTGACTGTGGCGACGCCGCCCTCACGTTGCGTCAGGAGAGTTTCATAGTGCGTCATGAGCAGAACTCCAATCTCGAAAAGTTGGATTAATTCGTCGAGCCGTAAGGATAAACGCCGCGTCCTGTTTTGCGACCGAGATACCCCGCTTCAACATACTTGACTAGCAAAGGTGAAGGACGATAGCGAGGATCGCCAAAACCATCGTGAAGAACGTGCATGATCGCCAGGCAGGTGTCGAGACCGATGAAATCCGCAAGAGTCAAAGGACCCATGGGTTGATTCGTGCCGAGCTTCATACCCTTGTCAATATCTTCGGCGCTCGCGACGCCTTCCATCAGGGCGGTAAAGGCTTCATTGATCATCGGCATCAGGATCCGATTGACGACGAAACCGGGGTAGTCCTGCGAACGGGACACTTCTTTATCCAAGCCTTGAGCGAGAGCGATGATGCGCGCCGTCACCTCGGGAGACGTCGTCATCGCTGGAATCACTTCCACCAGTTTCATTAAAGGAACGGGATTCATGAAGTGCATGCCAATGACCTGGCTGGGCCGTCCGGTCGCCGTTGCGAGTCGGGTGATCGGAATGGACGAGGTGTTGCTGGCGAGAACTGCCGCGGGACCGAGTATCGTATCGAGTTCGCGCAGGATCTTGGTCTTCAGACCTTCATTCTCACTGACTGCCTCGATGACGAGGTCGCAGGACGCCAGGCGATTCATCTGCGTTTCAAACGACAAGCGAGCCTCGATCTGTGGCAGGTCTTCTGCCTTGAGATGACCCTTGCTCTCCAGCTTGCTGAGCGATAAGGAAATCCCTTTTTGCGCCCTTTCGAGTTGACTTGTATTGATGTCGACGAGGATGACGCGGAGTCCGTGCGTGGCACAAATCTGAGCTATACCACTTCCCATCTGCCCCGAACCGATCACTCCAATTTGTTCAAATCCAGCGATCCCCATAACAATGTCCTATCGAAAGTTGGTAGAAGCGAGAGGGGCCATGATACGCTGCTGGGGAGAAAAGGCAAGTCTGAGCCGGTTACAGTCCTGGGTTTCACCGCAACTGGTGCTTCCCATACCCACCTCGGGTTGTGTATTTAGAGCCTGTCTCAAAAAGGGGATATCAAGGCGCGCGGAGGAAAAAAACCGGAGTTTACATACGGTAAATGAGGATTTTTTTCTGACAAGTAACGAAGAGATCGCCTTTTTGAGACAGGCTCTACTTTGGCACTGCAATTCGATCGACGAGTGGAGGAGAAAAACGCGTTATGGTCGCTCCGGAATTATCTTTAACACCCATTCCTTGGACAATGGTCGGGGATGGGATATTCGATTGCATCGAGCGTTATCCTCCCACCACTCCGATGCTGATGCTCGGTTCAGAACGCTCGCGCCTGAGCCTTCTGGCTCTGGCTTGGGATGAACTTTCGGCCGCCGAGGTACTGTCTCTCCCACTGCCGGAGCGCCGGCTGGAAACGCCTTGGCCCTGGACCCTGGGCATAGTCGGACTCATTCCTTACGATGCCTATAATCCATGGACGCGAACGGAGCCCGCTCCGCAACGCTACTTTCGCGTGCGGAAGGCCCTGTGGTTGGACAGTGAAAAGCGCGAAGCGATGCTGGCCAGCGAAGCCCTGGCGCTTTCGGCACGTTGGCAGATACCTGAACCGTGGACGATTCCGGCCCCTGCCGCTCCAGCTCTGCGGGTCGAAGCGGGACCGGCTCCTCAATGGCACTCTTCGTGGACGGATGGCGCTTACCTCGATGAGGTCGAAGAGGTGCTCGAAGAGATTCGATCAGGCCGCTACTATCAGCTCAATCTCCTGCGGTACTGGCAGTCGGATCGTTCGATCGAACGGCCTCAGTGGTGCCGGCATCTCCGTCGATGGGCCGGTCCCTACGCGGCCTATATCGATTTTGATACTATTGGCTGCGTCTCCTTCAGCCCCGAACGCTTTGTCTCTCTCGCTGATCAGGGGCAGGGTGCGTGGAGCATTCATACTTACCCCATCAAAGGGACGCGGGCAGTCTTGGACGATCCCGAGGGCGATGCCGTCCAAAGAAGCGAGCTGGCCTCCCATCCGAAAGACAGGGCCGAGCTCAGCATGATCATCGATCTGATGCGCAACGACTTGCAGAAGATATGCCGTGCGTCTAGCGTCCGGGTCGAGGACCCCGGCTCGGTGCAAAGTTTCAGCAATGTGCATCACCTGGTCGCCGCTATCAAAGGCGACTTGCAGACTGATCTCACCATCGGCGATCTTCTGCAGGCGCTTTGTCCGGGCGGTTCAATCACCGGAGCGCCCAAACGCGAGGTGATGGCGGCGATTCGCGAAAAGGAAGGACGAGAGCGCGGTTATTTTATGGGCCACCTTTTTTATTTTGATGCTTTTACGGGTCGCTGCGATTCCTCAATCGCGATCCGAACGGCCCTCAAACTCCCGTCGGGACGCTGGGAATTCGCTGCGGGCAGTGGGCTCGTCATCCATAGTCAGGCCGAGGAGGAGATGGCAGAAGTGACGACCAAAGCACGGGTCGTACTCGAGTCGCTTGGTAATGCCTAGACCATCGGCTATAATTGACCTTTGACGACTCCGTTCAGCTTTGCGCACGTCTAGGAGGTCCCCTTGAGCAAAACTACGACAGCATCGGCTATCTTGCTGATCAAAAAGCCAGAAATACGAGATGTTGTCCGTTCGGCCCTGAAGACCCAGGGGCTCAAAGCTGAACTGATTTT
>CANJJY010000069.1 GCA_947474445.1 Oligoflexaceae bacterium | reverse complement strand
GAACCCTGGAACTCGGTGATCGATGTGAGTCTCAATTCATTTTTTTATCTTAATAAAGCTTTTCTTCCGCATATGATAGGACAACGCTGGGGCCGCATCATCACCATGGGCAGTATCTCAGGTGAAGCAGGGCAGCGCGGTCAAACCAATTACGCGGCTGCCAAAGGCGCATTGATTGCAGCGACCAAATCTCTGGCGCGGGAAGTCGCTCGTAAGGGTGTACTCGTCAATGCGGTCAGTCCCGGCTTTATCGAAACGGATATGACGGCATCCGTACCGATCAAAGACATACTCCCTATGATACCTATCGGTCGCGCCGGTCGGCCGGACGAAGTGGCCAAAGCAGTCCTTTTTCTCGCGTCTGACGATGCCTCCTATATCAACGGCACCGTGCTCCAAGTCAACGGGGGATTCTATACATGACCATGCCTCGCGTCGTCATCACAGGCGTCGGCATTATGAGTCCACTGGCTCATCATTACGAGGGGCTTCTCGAAGGTCTAAGAGCTGGACGATCGGGCATCCGTCTGATGCCGAGCTGGGCAGAACCGAGCCTCGGCCTGAGAACCCGAGTCGGCGCTCCCGTGACCGAGTTTGTCGAGCATCAAATCGATCGAAAACTTAGGCGCAACATGAGTCGGATCGCGATGCTGGCGATGTGCGCCAGTGAGCAAGCGATCGCCGATTCTCGCCTGCCTCCGGAAGCCTTGCACTCCGAGCGAACTGGAGTGTCCTATGGTTCATCCTTCGGCGGAACGAGCACGATCGAAGAACTGTTCGCCAGCGCCCAACGCTCGGGCGTGCTTTCTCAAGGCATAGGTTCGAGCACTTTTCTTAAGATGATGCCGCACACCTGTGCAGCAAACATCGCTATTTCCTTTCAGATTCCAGGTCGCATTCTCGCCAGCTGCGTAGCCTGCGCTTCGGGAACTCAGGCCGTCGGCTACGGCTATGAATCGATCAAACTGGGAGTGGTCGATCAAGTGATCTGCGGGGGCGCGGAAGAATTGACTCCGAGCGTGGCCGCTATTTTTGATGTTCTCGGCGCGACTTCGATCGGAACTCCGGACAATACGCCGAGGCCCTTCGATGCGACCCGCGACGGCATTGCCGTCGGCGAAGGGGCCGGTTCCTTCGTTCTGGAAAGAATGGATCTCGCCTTAGCGCGCGGAGCCCGCATCTACGGAGAAATCTGCGGTTTCTATACCAACAACGATGCGAGCCACATGACCAACCCTTCGGTGGAAGGCCTCGCCCAGTGCATGCGCGGCGCTCTTAAAGCGGCGCATCTGGACGCTTCCGCGATCGACTATATCAATGCTCACGCAGCGGGAACCATAGCAGGTGATCGCGCTGAATCTCTCGCGATCGAAAAGGTTTTTGGTTCCCAGACTCCCGTCAGTTCGATGAAGGGCCATCTGGGTCATTTGATGGGTGCTGCTGGTGCGATAGAGACGGCGGCCTGCCTTGGCATGTTAGCCGATCAGAGGCTCTATCCCACTCTCAACTTTCAAAGTGCAGGCCTGGATGAAGGCCACATCGCTCATGTAACACCGGGAGGTGCAGCCATTCCTCTGCGAACTTTGATCAAGAATAGTTTTGCATTTGGGGGCGTGAACGCCAGTCTGATCATTCAAAAAATGTAGGTTAAAATGAGCATAAATAACGCAGACCACATACGCCGCGAAGTAAACAAGCTTTTCATCGAATTATTTGAACTGAAAGAAGAGCAGTTAACACCGGAAAGCCATCTCTTCAATGACTTGGGCCTCGATAGCTTAGACGCCATTGATATGGCCATTCGTTTTAAACGCGACTTCAATGTTCAGGCTACTAACGATGACTTCAAGCAGATTCAAACCCTAGGCGATATCTATGCGATGATCGAAAGGTACGCGCCTAGCCTGACGAAGATCGCGACCTAAGAGATATGGAAACCAAGCCCCGAGCGGACCATAGTGCGGCATCATCGCCAAAAGTGTTGGACCGGGTGCCTGGTTCAAAGCCAAGCTCATCGCGCACTCGAGTCATCGGTATGATTCTCTCTCTCGTGGCCTGGCTCTTTCCCCTGGCCGTTTGGGGCCTTAAAGATCGACCGGCTTTCATTCCTCTCCTCTTGGCCCTCCTCTTGGTCCTGATCGTGTATAAATTATCGGCCCTCCCTCGCCAACTGCGTTGGTTTTCGACCATTTTCACCGTGAGCCTAGGCTTGGGAATCGCTCTGAAAAGTACGGATAGCATCTATCGCCTCTACCCCTTCCTGATGTCGGCGAGCGCGCTCCTCATCTTTCTCCAGGCCAAACGCGCCGAGGATAACCCTATGCTCGGCCCTGTCGAGCGCTGGAGACCTAAGTCTCCCCATCTCTTAGCCGATCTTCAAAGGACCAAAATCATCTGGATCGTGGGTTTGAGTGCCAATAGTCTCATATTTGCCGCTTTTCTTTTTGGCTTCAGCACCGAGGCTTGGATGCTCTACGCTACGTTCTATTCCTATCTCTTCCTCGGATTTTTGATGGTCATGACTTGGATGGCCATGGCCTATTTTCAATGGCGGCGCAGGCCATGATGCGATGGTTCATCGTCTGGCGCAAAATACTTTATGCCTATAGCTTTGGTGTCTTTGGCGTTTTGTGTCTCCTTCTCACGCCCTTTGCCTTTCCTCTGGCGCTTCTACCGAAAGGTCTGCGCAAACCTTTTCAGAAGGTGATCAGACGCATCACCTACATGGGTTTTGGGTTTGTCCGCTGGCATTGCCATATCACCGGATTTGCATCGATGCGTTTCATCGACCACAGTGGTGGGAGGAGCAGTCGACTGCTGGTCGCTAACCATCTGAGTATGTTTGATATCGTCCTGCTCTTTAGTTTTCTGCCTCACGTTCAGACGCTCGTGCATGCGAAATTCGCAAGCAATCCCCTTCTCTGGGCGATCATTCGGACCTGCGGCTATATCCCCATTCAGCCGACGAGCAGCGCCGAGGGAGTCCAGGCTTACCAGCTTCTGCGGGAATCTCTCCTCGAAAACCACACGCTCGTCCTTTTTCCTGAAGGTACGCGCAGCGAAGACGGACGCCTCGGTCCTATGAAAAAAGGTCCTTTCCGGCTTGCGGCTGAGCTTCAGATACCCATCAGTCCCGTGTTTTTTACCTGCACGCAGCCCTTTCTCAATCGCCGCGCCTTTGTTCCGCGCGAGCCGGGGCCCGTCGTCCTTGAAGCGCATGTGTATCCACCACTCGAGCCTCTTGAGGGCAGACCTTTGGATGCAGCAGAAATGCGGCTTGCTTTTGAGAAGGCTTATGCTGATTTTATTTGCTCTGACCAAGTCCTTGCCTGGAATCGAAGCTTGGTCTGACCGTAAGAATGAAGAGGTTTCCATGGCAGCAGCTCTCACGATCGATAGAACCATCATCGAAAAACGCAAGATTGGCCTTGATCATCCTGATTTCGAAGGTCATTTTCCAAACTTTCCTTTGCTTCCTGCCGTATCGCAAATCGATATCGTCGTGGATTTGATCAGCTCTTATCTCGGACGAAACGTCATCTGCTGCGCGGTACATAAGGCCAAATTTAAAGCGATGCTGCGCCCCGAGACGTCCATCACAATTACTGTCGACGGCGCAGGACCTGCGAAAGCGCGGTGGAGCATCGTCGACGGTGACATCATCTACTCGCAGGGGCTCATTCACTTCGCCGCCCTTTGATGAGACTCAGGCATCTTGCAACAACTGCTGCATCTGCAGTTTGCCCTGGACATCGCGAGGAAAATGATTGATTTGAGCGATGCGCTGAGGAAAAGGCAAATCGAATTGAGACAGATACCGGATGCGAAGGGCGGGGACATCGCAATTCACTGTCGATTCGATCCAGGCACGCAGCGTTCCTCCCTGAGCGCGGGAAAAATCTTCGGCATAATGGCAAACATACGTTCGAGAAGAGTTAGAGGAATATCTCTAATGGAAAACGCCCTCCTTGATACCTGCGCGCTCATCTATTACATCAAAGGCGAAGAACGCTTTAGAAAGGCCCTAGCCTATAAGCTTCATGTCTCCCCGATTAATTTTTGGGAAATCGAGCTCCTCCTTAAAATGGGGAGAATTAGTTTTTCAAGACCTTTAAAAGAAGTGATGGCAGCGATACTTTCCAGTGCCGAGGAGCTCATGTCCAGCGAAGCTGGACCAATCTTGCAGGTGAAAGTCCTGTGGCAGTAACAACCAAAGCTGCGTGGTTAAGAGACATATGACCGCTATTCGCGCTGAAACATTCCGCCTACAGTCTTTGGCAGGGGTCTAGCCTGTTTGATTAAGACTTGGCCTTTGGCATCAACGATGAACTCGATGTCAGTCTTCCCAGTAAAGCGATCACCAAGGTTGAGTTTTTGATCGCTGTGGACGACAAAGACTTGCTGAACGAGGCTGCTGATTTGCCCTTCGCTGAGGACTTTGCCCGATACAAGATTGCTACGGCGCAGGTAAGCGATCGGACCGACGCTGCCATCCGGTTTCCGCACGACGCTCAGATACTCGGGAGAGGCCCCACGGAGAATGGGATTGGTGATGCTAAAGTCCTCGATTTGCGTAGAAATCGTGATCTCAGTGCCTTCGGCTGAATCACCGACGACAAGCACTCCGTTGGCTGACTCGTCGACAAAAGAAGGTGCCACGAGGATGCCCATGTAGACTTCGTTATGCTTCAAGTTATAGTAGTCGCGCGTGATATAGGCGCGATCCGTCCAGAGACTGGCCCAAACCTTCTTGATATTTTTGTCGAGCGGATACTTCTGTGTCAGATCCTCGGTGAGATTGGCGATGGCTTCCGCATCTTTGACAGGATCGAGTTTGGGCAAACGCTCTTGGATACGCGTGAGTTCCAAAGGGGTCCGGCAGGCCGAAGCTTCGTTCAAACCAACTCCCTTCACCAGATTGATATCGTCTTGAATGCAGCCCGATTTGGACTCATAAAGGCCAGCCCCGTTCAGTCCCGGCAGATCTTCGGCATTGGTGCTGGAGCGAAAGCGAATGCGGGTGGCCGTGGGATAAGCCTTGACGATCTGAGCTTTGATCGCTTCAAGGTCCTGCCCGTTCATGGGTGCCCTCTCCACAAGCTCACGGAGAAAGGCGAGATAAGAGCGGCGACCAAAGTTGTCGTTCATCGCCGGGGTCGCGTTCGGGTCGATCATGGTGCTGACGAAATCCTTAAGACTTTTTCCACCCGATGACTGGCTTTGACACTGAGCGAGAGGCAAAGCGCAATCGCTACCAAGTTCTTCCTTACATTCTTTGGCCGCTTTGCTACACATTCCGGCACTCACTGTGCTGTTCATATGACGGTCGTAGTAGGAGAAGGGAATGAGAAAACCGCCGTCGTAGCTTGAGCGGTCAATTCCGCTGCGACGCAGTGCTTTATCGAGCAAAGCGAAATTAATGCCCTTAGCGCCGTAGGATTGTATTTGACTAGCCGACACTTCCTTGCTCGGCCAAGCAAGAAGATCATTGACGCTAAGGTTCGCAAGCAAGGGTGGTAGTTTGGGAATCCGATTGGCAAAATAATCGTCCGCAAGCCCTTGGATGCCTGGACCGATTTCCGCTTCGCTTTTGATGGTATAAGTCTTGTCAGCGTTGGCAACGAATTGCACGAGCTTTCCTACCTTGCTTTGGATCAGCTTATCTTCCATGGCGCCGAGGAGGAACATGTCGGGGATGTTCTGATTCAGCGCACGTAGCATGATGTGGGCAAGAGGCGTCTGGGGAATGGATGTTATGATGCCCGCGACCGGTCCGATATCGAGCGGTATTTCGTTCATGAGAAGTATTTCTTTGGAGGAATAATTGCCAGAAGCGAGATCAGCGGGAGTGATGGTGCGTAGGTACCCATACGAACTTGCCGCGTGGTAGACCTCGACATCGCCCGTCTTAAAAAATTCCTGACGCAGACGATCGGAATCCCAAAGGACAGGAATATGGGCGTCTTTGATGAGTTTGATCAAATCAGGGGCTTTAAAACGCAGGGTCGTAGGGATAAGAATAGCGATGCGATCTGCTGCGAAAGGGAGACCTTCGACCAGCTTTCTGTAAGTTCTCTCGATCAAGGCAAATTGCTTAACAAAGTCCGCCGCCTGGGGAGCCTTGCCGCCAGTGCCTGCATAGTACTCGAAGGCGATCGTCCCATTCAGCTTATCCGGACTCAATTGGTAGGATTCCGAGTACATGATTGCGCCGGCCGAGAGCTCTTTTCCCGCGCCGTCAACTCCTCCGAATATATAGGTAACATAGTCGTCGAAGGACATATTCTTGTACTTCGGCAAGTTCTCGGCAAGAAATTCTGCATGAAAAGGATAGCGACTGGTGTTTTGCAAATAGAGAGGCGCTCCGTCGGCTGTGTCATCTACCGTGAACTTAACAGCCGAGGCGTTGCCGGATCGCCCGGCATAGGCGTAGTACTCATTCACATCACGCAGCACATGGGTGTAGGGTCCCGCCGTTGTACTCTTGCTCGAAGAATGAGGCGAGCGTACGCAGGCAGCTAGGAGGGCGCCGGTGAGGATAGCGAAGACGAGACGCATAGGAAGCTTAGAGAGCATGTGCTGACTCGGGTTGAAAGTTATGAATAGCTTTAGACATTGGAGGGACGCGAAGCCCCATCCAAGATGGTTTCTATTGAGGAAATGCGTCTAAATCTACGGTTTTTCCGGAAATGTTCTCGTTCTCGACTCGCGTAGACTTGTCACCGTAGACGTACTGAAAAGCACTGCGTTCTTCTCGTGTCACGGCCGGCGCTGTTTCTCTCGCAGGGCACCCCGGTAATTGGGAACCAGTGTTTCCAGGAATTGTAAGGCTCGTCAATCCATAGCTAGCATGTGGCAGCGTGATCACATCCCATGTGCACGCATTGTGGTGCACAGTCTCAAGAGTGAAGTTGCTCGTGGCATCCATCGTCGCGGGAGTCATGGTAAAGGTCTTGCCCTTTGCAGCCCCAGGTGCGCCCGTATCTGTGATCATAAGCTTGCGCCAATCCCAGCGGCGGGTTCCAAATTCAAAACTTTGGCAGGCATAGACATCGTAGGTGATCAGGCCTTCGCTGGTTTTTATCTCACTTGTCATCTTAACCGGCTCTTCGCCCGCTGCACATGGGCGCCTAGGATCAAGGTCTTCTACGAGCCAAGGGTTACCCGTTGTCAATCGACCGGTCGTATACTTAACGCCTTTGGCTTCGGCGATAGTGGCGCTTTTATGTGTGAAGAAATAGGTGTAGGGCTTGCCTTCGACTATGGATCCCGCAAGCTTAATACCCAGTTTATCGGGCGTACCGGGAACGAAGATCAGGAGCTTGGATATATCTTCGTCCAAGGCTTCCATGATCCCTTCGATTTTTGAAATGGCATCAGCCTTGATTGTCGTATAAAGCACAGTGTCGTCTTCCTGCATCTCTCGCAATACTATCTGCATCAATTTAAAATTGTTGTCATTATCTAGGCAAGTGTCGATACGAATCTCGTTCTCATTCTTACCAATTCCAACGGGCCAGAGGTTGCCCTTAACAAGGCTCGTATCGACATCAGATGGGAAAAAATCGAGAGAGGGACGATGAAATTCCATCGTCAATGACTGAGGATCGAGACTAGGCCCACAGTCTGCGATGTGAGGAATAGGAGGTTCAGGGACAAATACTGAAGGCTGGCTCGAGCTTTTGCTGTGGCAGGCATCGATGACAAGGGCGAAGCCTAAGAGCACGGTAAATGAGTTTCGTGGCATCAACATGAATTTTAGTTCCATACAAGAGATTAGGACCGAATGGCCGAAGCCTGCGGTGCAAAGTTCGATCAAGGAGCGTCGACTCGGTCAGAGGTATCCCATCGAGCACTGATACATTTCAAGGCGAGACAAGACAGAAACCTAAACACTGGCATGAATTTCTTCTCCGAAAGTTTCTCAGCGACAGATCCTCTCGCGGCAGGTCGTACCGAGGCTGGTAAACACCTGCATTGCAAATGGAGAGCCGCAAGCTAAGTGCCAAAAATTCCATGAGTCGTGATTTTTGAGTTCAAAACAAGCAAGGTTTTTAAACAGATCTTCGAAGTAATATTGAGATACAAGTTCCAAAAATGACTACCAACTTTGAAGAATCATTTGCCATTCCTCTCAATTCTCAGCACTTCCTTTAGGGTTCAGACCCTTATATTTCTGTCTTGACTGGAAAAATTTACTTAAATAGGGAAGGCATGAGTTCGGGGACGCTTCGCCACCAAGGCGAGGCTTGAAAGGATTAGGTCCCCTTGCCTATGGGCAAGGCCTCTGAATCAAGGCTCGATCGCATCATCTCGGGAGGTGCCTATCAAAATGTTGCGACAGCGACGTAAAGCATCTCAGCAACAGCTCCCAGTATGTTGATTATTTATCAACATACTGGTAAGATTCATACAGGCTTGAGATTGCGAGTATGTTGATTTATCGTCAACATACTGACGGAAAAGGTTAGTTAAAATGAGCTTAAATGATCTATTAACATCTGAATTTGATTATACTTTTTTGCTTTATGCGCTGCGAGATTACAAATTTCCCCGCAACAAGATTCGCACCCTCCTTCTCTCAGGCGAAATCATTCGAGTTAAAAAAGGTTTGTATGTCAAATCCGACGCGACTTACAGTTTGTCAGTCATGGCCAATATGGTATATGGCCCCTCGTACGTGTCCCAGCACTATGCTCTCAGCTTCTATGGACTCATTCCAGAACGGGTCCACATCATCACGAGTATGACGCTGGGAAGACGCAAGCGATTTGATACGCCTCTTGGTGTATTCACCTACGAGCCACTTCCCGAGCGGCTCTTTTCCCTAGGCGTGAAGCGCGTTGAGCTAAGCCCCACTCAACCCTATCAGATCGCATGGCCGGAGAAAGCGATATTAGACATCATTTGGAAACGTTCTGACCTGGATACAGCTGAAAAGCTGGAACATTACTTGCTTGAAGACTTACGACTCGACCTGGATCACAAGGGACTTTTTTCCGCGGGACGGATGCGAAAGCTGGAAATAGCATACAAGAGAAAGTCTGCAACAGCGCTGGCAGAATTACTTAGAAGGAGGGCCACTTCATGAATGAAATAATCAAGGAGCGCTTTAAAGCATATCGATCCAAAACAGAGGAGCAGGAAAAAGATGCCCTTCGCGAAATCATACAAGAAATCGCACTGCTGGGCTTGTGGCGAGCAAAATTTTTTGAACATTCAGCTTTTTACGGCGGAACTGCCCTGCGTATACTTTATGGTCTTGATCGATTTTCTGAGGATCTTGATTTTACTCTTTTGTCGAAGAGAGCAGACTTCAGACTTATGCCATACTGCAACAGTGTGCGTGACGAACTAGCAGCCTATGGGTTTGTCGCTGAGGTCGAAGTCAAAGATAAAAAGTTACAAACCGCAACAGAATCGGCCTTCATAAAAGCCGACACCCTTGTGCACCTCATCAAAGTTGGGGCAAAGTCTAAGGCAGTTAAAGGCCAACTGCTTAAAGTCAAATTTGAAGTGGATACTTTGCCAGCACTGGGCTTTCAAACAGAGGTAAAGCAATTTTTTTGGCCGCAAGCATTTTCGGTAAATACCTGTGATTTACCCAGTTTGTTTGCCGGAAAGCTTCATGCCACCTTTTGTCGTGAGCGAGTTACCAACGTAAAGGGCAGGGATTTTTACGATTTAATTTGGTACGTTGGTCGTGGTGTAAAACCAAATTTCCGATATCTCGAAGCCAAACTGAAACAGTCAGGAAACTGGCCGAAAGAACAGCCTTTTGATACCGCCGCCTTTCGCCTATGGGCGCTAGCCAAGATTGAAAAGCTCGATATCGCAGCTGCGAAGCGAGATGTCGAGCGCTTTCTGCCAGATCAAAGAGTCCTTGATGCATGGTCGAGAGAGCTGTTCAATGCTGCTATCGAGCGAATTTGCAACAATACCTAGAGCTTGTCTCAAAAAGGGGATGTCAAGGCGCGCGGAGGGAAAAAACCGGAGTTTACATACGGTAAATGAGGATTTTTTCCTGAACAGCAACGCATAGATCGCCTTTTTGAGACAAGCTCTAGATCTTGAAACTCTGTCTAGCGCTGACGCTGCTTTCTACGAGTCCAAACAGGCTGGACGCAACAAGGTTTGCGTTCTTCACGTTGGCTCGAAAATTATCCCCACCTGATGGCGTCCAGGTCTTATATGGTGGCAGACGATCGGCCAAAAAAAACAAGGTGATAAGGTTCATTCGTCGAGAAAGTCATCTCCAAGTTCTTCGTCGATGGAGTAGAGCTGCCGCAGCGCTCCTCGACCAGGTTGTTCGGCTTGATAGGCGATCACGCGACCCGCGCGGAGGCTGAGGAAGCGACTGCTAAAGCGCGGGGCCAGGTAGAGATCGTGGCTACTCATCAACACGGTCTTGCCCTGCGAGACGAGGCCTTTCAGAATCCGCATCATTTCATAGCGAGCCCCGACGTCTAAGTGAGCGCAAGGCTCATCGAGTATAAGGCACTCGACTTCGCAGGCCAGCGCGCGGGCGATCTGCACCTTCTGTGATTCTCCGCTGCTCAGCGTGGCGAGGGATCGGTGGGCCAGGGACGCAATACCGAGTTGCTCGAGACTCGTCGTCACCTGAGCTCTATCGTGAGCGCGGGGATAGCCCTCGTGCCAGGGATAGCGGCCGAGCTGCACGAGTTCGGAGACGCTCATCTCAAAACCGAGCTGGAGTTGGCTCGGGACCCAGCCGATAGCCCGCGCTCGCTCGATCGGTGAATAAGTCGCGAGACTTTTTCCCTTGAACAGGATGCGTCCCTCGGCGGCGAGCAAACCTGCGAGGCAGCGGAGAAGAGTGGTCTTGCCCGAACCATTGGCGCCGAGAACAAGGTTGAGTTCTTGACCGTCGATGGCGAGATGGTCGAGCTCGATCAAAACTTTATCGCCGACTCGATAGCGCAGATCGTGCACTTCGAAAAGTTTCATAGGCTCGCCCTCCGACTCTGCAGAATGAGCAGAAGAATAAAGACGGGGGCACCGATCAAGGAAATAAGAGCTCCAACCTGCAGCTCCTGGGGTGCCCAGAGCGTGCGCGCTAGGGTGTCCGCTACGATCAGCAGGCTCATCCCGTTCAGGATGCTGATCGGCAGAAGCCGCGTATGCTGCGCGCCGACATAGAGGCGGCTGAAATGGGGTACGATCAGACCCACAAAGCCGATGGCGCCGCTGACCGCCACCGAGGCGCCGACCAAGATGGACAAGCAGATGATGCTGAGTTTGCGCAGCCGTGGGACGGAAACACTGAGAGAGCTAGCGATCTCTTCGCCAAGATTGAGCACATCGAGCTGACGGCTGAGGCTGCGGGCCATCGCGAGGCCGAGAACGAGCCAAGGCAGAGCCATCCAGAGGTGAACCCAGCCCTTACCATTGATGCCGCCGAGCAGCCAGTACATGATAGATTGAGATAGACCATACTGACTGAGACTCATCGAGAGGATAAAGCTAGTGATGGCGGCGTAAATCGCATTGAGCGAAAAGCCGAGCAGAAGAATTCTCTCGCCACCGGCAAAAAAGCGCCAACGCATCAGCTTGAGGACGACAAAGGTGGAAGCCAGAGCACCGAGAAAAGCGATGGAAGGTTGAATAAACCAATGCTCATCGGACCAACCAAAATACATCACCGTCACAACACAAACGTTCGCTCCTCCGGTCGTGCCGATGATCGAGGGACCTGCCAAGGGGTTGCGAAATAAGCCCTGACTGATCACTCCGGCCGCGGCGAGTGCCGCGCCGCAGAGCGCGGCGACAAGGATCCTGGGCAAGCGAATCTCCCAGAAGATCATTTGCAGAGAAGGATCGAGCTGCGCGCTGAAGATCTGCGCGAGGGGCAGCTCGCTTGCACCCGAACTGAGGGCGTAGACGACGGCGAGAACGAGCAGGAGAACCGTTCCAGCCAGCTTTAAACTCCAATGATCACCTGCATTAGAGTTGGGCACAGGCGGTCTCCATTGCTTGCAGCACATGCTGCGATACTGACGACAGCTGGGCCGCAGGAATCAGGATCATGCGGCCCTGCTTGACAGCGTCGAGGTGTTTCCAAGGCATTTCCCCGCTCAGCTTGGCGAGAATTTTTTTCTTCTCCTGGATTTCGCCAGCGACGACGATGTAGTCGGCTTTGGTGGTGAGCAGTTTTTCTTGCGAAACAACCGCCCAGCCTTTGACGCCGAGACTGCTGCCGATATTTTCAGCGCCGAGACGCTGCATCATGTCGTTGAAGGTCGTGCCCTGGCCGAGCAGCTGCGCTTCGGCATTGTAATTGAGGACCTTCTTGCCGCGCAGAGGGCAGGATTTCGCCAGTTGCCCCAACTGTGCGCGCATTCTCGCGACGACAGCTTGAGCCGCCTCTTCTTTCGCCACGAGCTGGCCGATGATTAAAATATTGCCCATGATGTCTTCGAGCGAGGAAAAGTTACCGAGCACAAAGCTTTCAATCTTGGCTTGCTGTAACATGCGAAGCCATTCGAGGCGGGTGTAGCGCGCTGCGATCACGAGATCGGGTTTGAGTTTGATGAGCGACTCGAGCTCTTCGCCAAATACCGGCCAGCGCTTGGCTTCCTCAGCAATTGAGCTGTAACGAGCATCGCGGGCTAGAGGTGAGAGGGCCAGGATGCGTTGGGGTTCGTCTTTTAAGAGCTCGAGGACAATTTCGTCGGCGCCGACAAAGGCCGAGACCACTTTCATTCTCTTTTTTTGGCTGAGATCAAAACTTTTCTTTTGATGGTCCACAAGCACCGGGCTAGCCGTGAGAGGCCAAGTGACAAGTAAGATCCAGGCCCAAAGGTAACCATTCAAAAAGCCCATTTGACTCCTCCTAGCCAGCGACGCTGGTGACCACCGTAGCCGACGGCCTGCTCGTAACGCGTCGCCAGCAGATTATCAATGCGATAGTAGAGGCGATAGGCACCCAGACTTCTCTCGCCCGAGCTGTTGAGCACTTGGTAAGGTTTTAGGCGGGAGCCCTGATCGTAGCGTTCGCCGATGCGTTGAGCATCCAAGCCCAGACTCCAGTCCTCGGTGGTCCAGCGATAGTGGAGGCCATAGGTCTGGCTTGGTCGACGCGGCAGACCTGTGCCGCTCTGCGTTTCAAACGTAAGGTGCGCAGTGTCGAGACTTAAACTCTGACGAGCCAGGATCATGCCGATGCGACCCTCGAGGCCTTTGATGGTGGTATCACCCGAGATGTTGTCGTAGGTCTGCGTGCTCATCGAATAATCGATCAGGTCGAGATAGCGATTTTCAAAGGCGCTGAACTCGGCAATGAAAAGTTGGTCATCCTTACTTTTGACACCGAACTCGAAACCTTGCGAGCGCTCGGCCTTGAGCGTTTCGAGGCCGTAGGTGCTGAAGCGCTGATAAAGGGAAGGCGCTTTGAAGGCGCGGCCGAAGTTACTATAGATGTGGGCCAAGCCGAAATCATGAGCGGCATAGAGATTATACGTGTCGCTCGAGCCATAACGGGCAAAAGCATCGCGACGCAAGCCGATACTGACCTCTGTCGTTGGGCTGAGCTGCCAGCGATGTGTTGCATAGAGGCCCGTGCTTTGGCTGCGCTTATCGAGGCTACTTGAAAAACCATCGAAATCGTCGTCAAATTCAGCCGTTTCCTGAGTGAACTGCACGCCGACGAGCGTCAGCTGATGCTCCCAGTTCCAGCGGCTGCGGAGATCGACGAATTCCTGGATCCCCATATATTCACTGCGGGAGGCCGAAGGATGGACGGCATCCTCCGCGTTTTCATAATCGCGGATCATGCGCATCTGGCTATAGCTGACGCCGAGGAGATGATCGCCTAGGCTCCGATTGATTTCGGCCGTCACATGATCTTCGGCGCTACGGACGCAGTAGTTGGGATCGTCTGAGAAGCCTTCGCTGCCAAAGCTATCGAGATCTTTGGATTGCCGCTGCCGATCGAGGGAAACTTTGCCACTCCAGGGGCCTTGGCTATACGCCAGCGTCGCGTCGAGACTTTGTCTCGCATAGGGGTCTAGCTCGCGATTGCCGCGGTCTTGGTTTGCGTCTGACTCGCCTTG
>CANJJY010000068.1 GCA_947474445.1 Oligoflexaceae bacterium | reverse complement strand
ACCCTTGCCCCTTGCTTAAGACTGCAGAGCGATAGCGATCTCGATATCGCACGCGATGACTGTGGTTTCGCCGAAGGGGTGATTGTCTATGGACGTGAATTCTTCCGCTCCGTCGGCAATCAAGTGTGGGCGCGCGGCGTCGTCGATTTGCATTTGAAGACCAACATGCAACGTACCTGGTCCGATACGCAGGGTTCAGGCGATGACGCCTTAGTCTTGAGCAATCGCAATTTTTACACCGAAACGGGCAACTTTCTCCAACACGGTGAAGTGATCTGGTTTGGCAATCGTAGCTACGATTATGAGGATCTGTGGTTGCTAGACCTCAGGTTACTCGATCAGCATGGGCCGGGCTTAGGCGTGCAAAAGATTAAGCTCGGTATCGGCGAAGGAGGAGTTGCCTTTTTTCGCGTCTCATCGCGCCTCGGAGGTCCGGCGCAGGATACCTTGGATCTGCGTTGGTCGGGATTGCCTCTCTTCGAAGGCTTAGGCAAATTGGTTTTTATCACGACCCAGACGGGCAGTGTCGATGCTAAGAGCGGCGAAAAAAAATACGAGGCCATGAGCGGATGGCAGACAGGATTTATCTACACCTGGGAAGATGAGAATCTGATTCATAAGTGGGCGGTTCAATACGGCAAGGGATTGTACGGTGGGAGCGATACGACTTCCTTTAACGAGGGACGCGGGGTGGCACTCAACGATACGGGAGAAGAACGGGATCCCACTTATCTGATGAGCGATACTCACGTCGAAGAACGACTGGCGATGAAAAAGTCGCATTCTTTCCGCTTAGCCGATCAGCTTGACGTTGTTCCCATCGAATCGCCTTGGTCACTGCACGTCGGGGCCGCCTATGAACAAGTTGATTTCGGGGGATTGCGATATGAAAAAGATGCGGCCTTCTATCGGCGCGGTGACATGCGAACCTTCACCTATGCCCTGCGTCCGGCTTACGATCTCAGTACGACCTATGGTTTTGACGTGTCACTTCAAAATGTACGTATCGATCAAGGATATGGCTATCGCCACCGGGATCCTGAGACGGGCGTCGAACAATTGAATCGAGATCCCGTCGATCGGCGTCTGCAGAGGTTGTCCCTCGGTTTCATCATCCGTCCTTTAGCTTACGGCTATGCCGAGTTGCGAAGCTATCTCGCTCACAGTCGTTGGAACGATGCGGTGAAACGCGATATTACCCAAGGAGCTTTTAGAACGCGAAGCGAAGGCATCACGGGTGGCTTGACTCTCAATATTTGGTGGTAGCATGCACAACTCTATTCCTCGCCTCAAACGCTTCGGTCTCCTGATGATCTCTCTCATCTGGACCCCACCACTATGGGCAGAAATCCTCGAGAGTTTCGAGGGTCGACACTACTGGCAGATAGCGCCCTGGGGCGATGAAGCCAGCTTTGGAGTCAGCAAAGAAGAGGCGAGTGAAGGCGAAAAATCGCTGGAGATCCATTTTGCATCGAAGATGGCCAATCGCGGTAAGGGAATCGTCCTCGAGCGAGACCTCAGTAGTCTCGGTCGCGAATTCAATCTTTTGACGATCGATGTATTTAACAAAGGTCCCGCCAAGCTTTCGGTCGCCCTCGCCGTAGAAGCCGACGAATACTATGAGTCAGTGGCTCTTCCTCTAGAAAAGGATTGGAATAAAAATCTTACCTTTGCCCTGGCGAGCAAAACCTTCAAATCAAAAACCTCCAATTGGAAATATCAGACCAGCGTCAACCTCACGAGTCCTCCGAAAAAGATGAGTCTGCTTTTCTATCGCGAAGGAGCAGCCGAAGGAACCTTCTTTGTCGATCACCTGCGCATCGAAGTGGATGCGGGACACGCCGAAGTCGAAACGCCGGTTGGCGCACCAGGAGCGATCATCGAACGCAGCAAGAAACATCACTATCGGCCGAAAGGATTGCCCATTGAGATCTTTATCAGGTCTTAATCGCTCGAGGGCCAAAGCTCTGACCTACGGTCTGGCCCTGGTGGGTGCAGTCTTCCTTGTAACGCTGTTCACGCCGCGCGCGGGTGCTCAGGAGCTGCATACCTTCTGGAAATTTGGCTTGAATCTTGGCTTCAACGAAGCGCGCATGACCTGCCGGACCTTTGAGCATCCTAAGCAGGCGGGACTCTGGATTGGAGGCGGTGGCTCATGTCAGGGCGCTTGGTCTGACTTTTATTCGCAGGTTTACCTCCGCAATCCCGAAATGGGTGATGCCTGGGTGCGCCTCGATACCAATTTATTCCTTAGTTTCGAAGGAGAAAGACGGCCCAGTAACGATCAGGTGAAAGTAGGCAATAGTTCCCTTTTCCTCGAAGCGGGAAAAGTCTTGGGCCGAGATGGTCTCATTTGGGGCGGTAAGCGGGGGTATAAGCGCGAAGATCTCTGGGTCATCGGCATGGTCATCGTCAACGAAGATGCGCCCGGTTTCGGTCTCTATAACTTTGATCTCGGCAATTATGGTCGACTCGCCGCGGCTTTTTTTCATTCCGTTTCGAATCAAAGCAGCCCTATGCAGACCTCAATTGATCTGCGGCTGGAGGATATCCCGCTGGGCGATGGGCGCCTCAATTTGATCGACGTCTATACTGAAACAGGGACTGCCGATGCGCGTAACGGCGATGAGAAGTTTGCGCCTTTATCCGGCAATAAAGTGGCTGTCATTTACAAGCTTTGGACGCCTTCCTCGAGCCATCAATCGGCGATCGTCTACGGTCACGGCTTGTTTGGTGGCATGGATAGCGAAGAATATGAACAAGGCCCTTTGATCGATTCGACAGGAGCTTGGCGCAATTATACTGTTTTTCTCAAAGGCTATACTCCCGAGTTGCGACAATCCGTATTGAAATCCTCGACTCTGCGCCTCGGTCATCAGTTTAGTTATTATCCGAGTGATAGTAGTTGGCAGTATAACGTCGGCGTCGGTGTGCAAAGGGTTGACTTTGGTGGTCTGCGCTTTCAAGAAGGACAGCGCTACTATAATCGAGTGGACATGGATACCTTCGCGGCGGCCTTGAAGATGACGTACACCATCAATACTTTTTATAGCCTGGAGCCGTCTCTGGCTCATATCAAGGTTGTCAACGGTCTCGGGTATCGACACCGCAGCACGACAGGCGACGTTCAAGAATCGCTGCGCCCAGTCGATCAGCGCCTCAGCAATGTATCCTTGAACTTCAACATCAGACCGGTTGGACGTTCGCAACAGAACTTTAGCATCTACGTGGGACGCTCCTATTGGAACGATGAAACGCGCCGCGATATCGCCAAAGGCTATTTTCCCGAGCGGACAGCTGGATCCTATGCCGGAATTTCCACCTTTTTTGAAATGTAAAAGGCCCCAAGCCTGATAATTTGACGCCTCAAGCTGAGCTTGTCAACCTTGCGGTGAACGATGCTTTCAGGTAAGGTGCGCCCTCCACACGGTTCATCCCAGGATCTAGATGAGTAACATCGACTGGTCAAAACTTAAAACACTCCGTCAATCCTTTCTCGAAGCTCAAGGTTTTCTGGCCGATTATTGGCAGGATGAAGCTTTGCTCGCCGCCTATGAAGATACTTTGGCGCAGCGGATTGCTTGGAAGTGGGACGCGGTTCTCGACATCGTGCGCGGCCAGCTGCCTTCTGCAGCTGCGACCATTCCCCACTTGATCGACTGGGGTTGCGGCAGTGGGATCGCAAGCCGCCGCGTGATGGCGGCCGGACTCTTTCCGTTCAAGCGCGTGACCCTCTACGATCGCTCCGCTCGGGCGACCCAATACGCCAGACGCAAACTTCTCGCTTCGCATCCGCAGCTTGATGTCGAAGCCGCAACGCGGATCACGGTACCCCCCGATGATTTCGTTCTGATCATCAGTCATGTGCTTTCGGAATTGCCGGATGCCGAGCGAGAGAAAATCGTTCAATTGGGTCGTCAAGCCGCGATGGTGATCTGGGTTGAAGCGGGTCGCCAACAAGAGAGTCGCTTGCTCAGTGAGGTGCGCGAACAGTGGCGACCAACGCATCAGATCCTGGCTCCCTGTCCCCATCAAGGGCCCTGTGGTATGCTCGATCGCTCGCAAGAAAAAAACTGGTGTCACTTTTTTGCGCCAGTGCCGCGCGAGGTGTTTCATTCGGCCTTTTGGCGTGAATGCAGCCGTGAACTGGGTTTCGATCTCCGCAGTCTGCCGCTGTCTTACCTTGTGACGGCAAGGCAGGCGAAAGATGCGGTGGCCATCGTCGAAGACGGCTCGCTGCTTCGCATCATCGGGCGCAGCCGCAGCTACAAGGGCCATTGTCGCTGGACCGCTTGTGAGACGCAGGGTATTCTGGAAGGAGATTTTCAGAAGCGCTGGTCCCGCTCTCTCTACGATCAACTCGCTCTGCCTGGTCTTCAACTTCTACTTACGCACCAGCAGCTGCAAGATGGAAAATAGGACATCATCCATGCAAAACAAATACCGGGCCGTTTTTTTGGATCTCGACGGAACTCTGCTCGCGCCAGGAGCGCAGCTGACGGCTAGGAATATGGCCTGCATCCGCGCTCTCAAGAAAAAAGGGATTCCCGTTATCATCGCTACTGGTCGGCCCATCCAATCGGTCCGAAACCTCTTGGGGGGCATCCTGGATGGTGATCCAGTCATCACCCTCAGCGGGAGTATGATTCATCACTCGCTGTTTGGCGAAGAGCTCTACGCGGCCCAGATCGCTTTTGAAACGGTCCACAGCCTGGTCGAGACTTGCCGCTCGATGGAAGGCGTTGAAAACGTGTTGCTCGATGAGTCGGGAGGCTTCTATGCCCTCCACGACAATCCTGAGCTCGATGAGTTTGTCGGGATGTATCAAAAGAAACCGACGATTTTCAACTATGATGCGATACCCGTCGGTCCTGTTCTGTCGATACTTGTCCACGCTAAGGAAGCCCGTCGCCAGGTCTATACGCAACTCCAGGAACTTTTCGGCGAGTCCTTGCATTTTACCTATTTCCGAGAATATCCTTGGATTGAGCTGAGTCACTTGAGCTCAAACAAGGGCACGGCGCTTGAAATTGCCTGCAAGCACCTCGGCATCAGGCCGGAAGAGGTGATTGCGATCGGCGACGGTGCGAACGATCTGGAAATGATCGCACGCGCAGGCCTCGGTGTGGCGATGAGCAACGCCGATGATGAAGTCAAAGCCATCGCCGATGAGATCGCGCCGCATCATGCCGCCGATGGTGTCGCTCAGTTTCTGGAATCGATGTTTGGATTGGAAAATACTGTCGGAGTTTGAATCATGCGTTGGACGACCTGGGCCCTCCTCTGTTTTTTGGTCGGTGGCTGTAAGACTCAAACGGAAGGGAACTTGAGTGACTTCGAGGTCGGCAATGAGGGTTTCGTCCGCGTCAATCCCGTCGATCCTACTCAGCTGATCCTCAACGGCCGCGAATTCCGATTTGCCAATGCCAACAGCTATAGCATGCTCGATTCAAAAGCCGCGGCGGATAAGCAGCTGGCGCAGGTCAAAGCCATGGGCTTCAATGCTCTGCGTATGTGGGGCTTCAACAACGGTGAGAAATATAGCCCGAATCCCTTGCAGACGGCTCCCGGCGTCTTCCCCGAAGCGTCTTGGCAGCTTTTGGATTATGTCATCGCTCAGGCGGGACGAGCGCAGATCAAACTCATTTTGCCCCTCGCCAATTACTGGGCCGAATATGGCGGCATCGATCTCATGGCGGAATGGGCGGGACATCCCAAGGAAACCCGTTTCAACTACGATCGCGAAGTGTTCTACGCAGATCCGGCCTCCCGTAAGATATATGCCGCCACAGTCTTGCATATGCTCAACCGGGTGAATACGATCACGGGGATCGCCTATAAGAACGATCCGACGATCATGATGTGGGAGCCGATAAATGAAGCGCGGTGCCGCAGCGATCCGACCGGAAAGTTGGTCGCCGATTGGTTGAGTTGGGCTTCCAAGTTAATCAAGGACAACGCGCCCCTTCAGTTGGTCGGATCAGGAACGGAAGGCTTTTTTTCAAATTATCCCGGCTTCGACACCTATCCCTGGCAAGCTGGGCGGGTCAATGAACTCAGGGAAATCGATGGAACCGTATCGAGTTCCGAAGCAGAAGGTAGCTATTTCGAGCTCGACTGCAAAATCCCGACGATCGACCTCTGTTCCATTCACGCCTGGCCTTTTCAATGGTTTATTGAACCGCGCGATCGGCCCGACTTGTTTATGGCCCAATGGATCGACGAACATATAAAGTTCATGAAGAGCAGTCCAGCCTATCGCAAGCCCCTCTATCTGGCAGAATTTAATTTGCAGATCATCCGAGCGGAAGGAGCCCCCGCCTTTGCGCGCAGAGACGCCGTTTTAGAATATGGATTCTTTGATCAGGCGAAAGGACGACGCGTCCTGCGCAAGGGCATAGCCGGCGTAGGAGTTTGGAATATTACAGCGGCGCCCGAAGCGAAGGATGCGGCTCTATCCTTCGATATATTCTGCCCTGAGGACAGGAGCAGCTGTGCGATCATCCAAGAATTTAACCGTTTGCATACGCGATAAAATCCACTCCATGGACTCTCTCAATTATTGCGACTCAAGCAATTCTCACAACTCGCTTGCCCTTCGGCGCTGGCTGCCAGAGTTTCTTTGATGCGGAGCGGTCGGCTCAAACGGCCCGCGGCCACGTAAAAGAAGGGCAGATGCTGATCGATGCCTGAAAAGGCTTCGTAGCGATGGGGCTGCAGCTGCGGTGAGAAAATGATCGCCCGCAAGAGCTTTTCAATCGCCGGCTGACAATCTTCCCAGCGCTTTTCAGGTGGAGCGAGCAGGGGACAGAGAGCAGCGGTGAGACTGTGGATAAAGGTCTGTTCGTCTTGATGCTGGCCTTCGATTAAATCTTTGACCAAAGGATAGATAGCCGCTGCAAGCCGATCGAGTTGGGCCTCTGGACTCTGCTTGCCGGCTGCTTCGATCAGGGTCTGTCTGGCGATTTGAGTCGCAATGAGACAATAGGTTTCTTCGAGCTGGTTGGTCCAACACTGCTCGAGGCTCGCTTCGTCTTTGAGGCTCGGCAGGAGGGGATCTGCATCGCCTGCCGCTAACGCGGCTTCAAAATCCAACTTCCAATTCGCTTCAGCCGGAAACTGATGCACCCAATCGCCGGTGTAGGCGTCGAACACATACTGATCGAGGAAGAGAGGACCGAACCAGGCGACGGCGCTCAGAGCTCGCTCTGTGTAGAGGAGTTCCGCATCGCTCAGCGTGTAATGAGTTCCGATACGCGTCCATCCAGGCTTAAAACCACCGAGAATGCCGAGGATCAGCTGAACGTATTGACTCGAAAGCTCCCGCTCGATACCGAGGAGCTCGTGGCCGAAGGGGCCCGCGCAGGCGCAGCCTGATCGCGCCTGAATGCCAAAAAGATCGTTCAAGAGGACCGCGACGTAGGTGTGATGCAGCTTTCTATCGCCATGGCGCACGAGAAAGGAAAAAATCGGGTAGCGCTTCTGAGGATCGGCATTGCCCAAGAGCTCGAGCTTGGGATGCTGCAGAAAAAATCCTATCATGCGCGTCGTCAGCTGTTCATCGATGGTTTGAATCTGGTCGATGCCCACCCATTCTTTGATCTTCATCGAGAGAGCAGCCTGCCAGGTTTGACGAATGGCCGGGGTTCCCGCTGATTCTCTTTCTTCAATCGCGGCGTGGAAGTGATACTCCCAGGGTGTGACGGCCGACACGGTGCCGCCGCCTCCGAAAGAAGGGTTCGTGCGACGATCGTAGATGTGCTGCCTGCCGATCAAAAACCCGACGTTGGCGCCACCCAAATTCTTATGAAGAGAGAGGAAGACGGCATCGATCCCGTCGCGTTCCATATGGATATCGGCATAAGGGCCCGAGGCCGCAAAATCGACGAGAAAAAGGCATTGATGGCGATGCAAGATTTCGCCGATGCGCTTGAGATCACACTTGAGACCGGTGACGTTGGAGGCTGCTGAGAAAGAGCCGATTTTCAGATAGTCGGGGAATCTCTTCAGCTGTTTTTCCAAATCCTCGCAGTCGATTTCGTTGGCATGTGGGCCTGTTCGCAGTGCTTTGATGCGAACAAAGGAACAGAGAGTGTTTTCCTGCCAGGAGACATCGTTGGAATGATGCTCATAGGGTCCGACGAAGACCACGACTTTCTTGGCCATCTCCTCTTTGAGGCGAATGCCGACCTGCTGTTCAATGAGACTGAGGCCTTTGGGAGACAGGTACACGCCGAGAATTTTTTGAATTCTCTCGATCGCACCCGTTGCTCCATAGCCGGCCGGAATCACAAAACTCTCGGCACCCGCATGGACGTGCGCCCGAATCATTTCTATCGCCTGATGAAAGCGCTGCGTGGATACTTTACCTGTCGTCGAGGTTTCCGTATGGGTATTGGCATAGGTGCCCATGCATTGGACGAGATAGGATTCCATCCAGTGCAGAGCCTGAGAAGAAGCTGTATAGTCGAGATGGAGCATCGCTCGCTGCCCGCGCATCGCATCGCCGTCGGGAATCAATCCCCGCCACAGATCGGGGGCAGGAATCAGACTGTAGCGACCCACTTTCTGTTGCCGGAGAAAATTAAGTTTACCGGCCAGGGTGAGGGGAATAGGCGGTCGCTTCTCTGATGCCATCATCGTCACGCTTTGCCACTGCGCGCGTGCGAGGGCAGCGAGCTGGGGTAGACTCGTCAGATGTTCTGGGCTCAAGAGATTCTGGCTTTTCGGCATGAGACGTCCTTTGGGGCGAAAACGAAATGCAAGGGCACCGTGTGATCTTACATCCGTGTAGTATCACAAGAACTTGGCATCTGTGCACGCCGATTCTTTCTCCTGATCTTACTGAAGTGCGAGGCGAGAAAATATGTCAAATGAAACAGAATTAGCCGTTTGCTGTGCGGTGATACGCCGCGGGGATTTATACCTCGTCGTTCAGCGACCGCTCGGCAAAGCAGATTCGTCGAAGTGGGAGTTTCCAGGCGGCAAAGTTGAAGCACAGGAAAGTGAAGAAGCATGTATCCGTCGCGAGATCCGAGAGGAACTGGGCGTGGAGTTGCAGCTCTGTGGACGCTTAAAAGCGATTCGTAAGGAAGGACCCCGGCCGATCAAGCTGATGGCTTTTCTCGCGACCTTACCTGAAAGAGTTCAGGTGCAGCTTCACGAGCATCAGGCGGAGCAGTGGCTGAAAGCTGAGGATTTAAGAAATGTCGATCTGTGTCACGCGGATCGCGAGATCGCAGCTCTCCTCCAGAATTCGACTTTAGAAGCCCAATCCTGGTTTCGTTAAGGCGATGACACCGCCGCGCTGTGGATCTGAAAGCCGTCATCGACCAGGAGTCAACGTCGCCTTCCCCATCTCTTGCGCGCTCGTCCCCGACTTAACGAAGGAGCCGAGCTGAGCAAAGCTTAGGCTTTCTTCTCAGCAGAAACACCTTTGGTGTTGCGCTTGTCGATGAAGACGATTTGGTTTTTCATCTTTTCAACGACTGATTGCAGACGACGCCAGTTGGGATCGTGACGCATGGTTTTCTTCTCGTCGCGGCTCAGACCTTTGGCCGTGGCATATTCTTGGAGTTTGGTTTGGGCAGTGGCGAGAGCTTTCTCGACCAATTCACGGGTACGGGCCATGATAACTTCCTTATCTAGGTGCGCGGCAGAATGACTCCGCGGCTGCGTTGCTTTCTCATAATCTGAGCTTCAAGGCGACGGCACAGTAGCATATGAGAAGTCCGACGTCTAGGTTTACACGCGAAGAGAAAGGCGGAAGCGCAAAGAAGTGGAGAATCCAGAGGGGGAGGGGTCTCAAGCACTTTTTAGAACGGCGATATGTCGCGGTAAGGTGATGCAAAGAGTCGTATGCTCTGCGTGATAGTTGAAGAAAAGGCGACCTCCGTGGGCCAATACGATACTTTGCGCCAAACTGAGCCCGATGCCTCGGCCCTTTCCGACTTCTTTGGTGGTAAAGAAGGGCTGAAATATTTTATCGCGCAGCCCAACTTCGATGCCATTGCCACTGTCGACCAAGAGAATGGTAACGTTTTGGGCATCGGTTGCGTCGAGTTCGAGGCGTATCCAGGGACGACCTGCAGATACGGCCGCTTCTGCCGCATTTTCGATCAAGTAGAGCAAGGCCTGAGTGAACTCCACTTCGCGGCCTTTCACTTCGGCTTCGATATCGACCTTGAGTTCAAAGCGAATCCCGCGAGGGCCAAATCGATTGATCGCCAGATCGTAGAGACGTTGAAGAACGCGTTGCAAACGGATCGGCTTGGGTTCTTCCAGAGAGGGCTGGCTTGAGATAGTTTCAAGGTCTGTGATGGATTCTTGAATGCGAAAGATCACGGCTTCCATGCTGTCTACAATAGACGAAATCTGAGCTTCGATCTCGGGTGCTTTGCGAGCGATCATGTGCAGCTGCGTCGTCCGTGCGACCAGGATAGCGAGGGGATTATTAATCTCATGGGCTATCCCTGCAGCCATGTCGCCGAGAGCTGCGAGCTTGCTGTCGTTCATGGAGCGAGCCAATTCATCTTCGAGCTTCCTTTTTCTGAGATTGAGTTCTGATGCCATGTTTTGGCTCAAAAAGGCCAGGCTGTTTTTAGCCGACAATCCCTCCCGATGTTTGAGCTGCAGCTGGCGGAGAAGCACTAGAAAATTGCTTTCCAGAGCTTCGATTTCATTAGTGACATGAGAACGGGCGGTGACCAGAATCTCACTATCCAAAAGTTCGGCTGGTTTCAATTCCGCCAGGCGCTCCTGAAGATCTTGAATGGGCTGCACGAGGCTCGAGCGAACATGAAAGGTCAAGAGGACCACTAAGAGGACAAAGCAAGTGGCACCTAGACACAAGACGATCGCGAGATACTCCGTATCGCGCTTCTCGAGCAAATCACTGTGCGTAAATATCTCGACCGACATATCGTGGTTTCTACCATCGGCAAAGGTTGCATGAATAAAAAAGCGAAAGTTCTGGGCTCCAGGGAGCGGATTCGTTTCGGACCGGAAGACGCTCTCTTGCCAACCCGCAGTTTTTTCCATCAGTCGAATGCCGGCCAAGCCCTGGCCATCGAGCAGGCCCTTAAAAAGTGCGCGAATCTCGGGCCGTCTTTGGCTTTCCGCTGCCGCTATCAGAGCTGGAGTCAGTGTCTTCTGGAGGGCTTCAAAATGCAGGCGGAAGCGATTCTGGGTTTTGATGTTTTGAACGGCTGCAAACAGAGCCAGGAAAAAACAGAGCACACTCAAGCAAATCGTCAAAGTGCGGACGATGTAATGGTTGCCGATAGAATGAGTAAAGCGCATGCGAAAAGTTCCCTGGAGCCCATCTCAAAAAACCGAACTCTGGCCTCGCCTATGGCGTCGGCCATCAGTCAATAGACCGTAGGCTTTGCTATAGACCTTGCCTTAGTCATTGTGCGTGATCGTGATCTTAGCCTACACCCTTGCCTTAAAGCCTTCTCTTGGTCTTCGAAAGACGAAGAGGGAAATGGCTTTTGCACATGATCACGATCACGCACAATGACTAAGGCTAAGTCTACGGTCATGCCAAAGAACAAGTATGTGGCCGACGCCATAGGCAAGGCCCGAACTCTGCCCCCTCTTATCGACGGGAAAAGCAAAAAAATGAGGCTCTTATGAGCCTCGCTCTATGGAGGTGACCGGGAGAGAGGGGCCAGCGATTAGCTTCCGCGAGGGATCAGCTCTTTCAGAAAAAGCCTGAGGGCTTGCAGCACATCGTAGGGAATTTCATGGCCGCCTTGAAAAGGCAGAAAGCGATGGGGGACTTGGTGCTTTTGCCAAAATCTTTGTAATTCTTCTGCCGCGGAGAAAGGTAAAAGTGGATCGTGGCGTCCGTGGGATTGCAGAACGGGGAAGTTGACCTGTTCTCTTTCGATCGCGGCCGTCCATCGTTGCTCGGCTGCAAAGGTGCCGGATAATTGAAGGAGCGCGGCCGGCTTTTGCTTTCCACAAAGAGCAGCATCGCAAGTAACCATGGCCCCCTGACTGAATCCCCCGAGACAGACGCTTTCATAGCGTTGGGCTAGAGTTGCGACCAATTCCTGGACCGTTTCACTCGCCGCCGCCATGCCTTTGGGTTCGTAAGTCGCAAAAGGCCTGGGGTTACCCGAGCGAATTGAGGCTTCAAGAGCTCCCGCATCGATCGGAAACCAAGCTCGACCGGCGTAGGGCACTTCGAGAGGACCGTTGGGAAAATACCAATCCCAATCCTGAGCCGGATCGGCGACGGTAGCAAGGCCAGAAAGATCGGTGAAATCAGCGCCATAGCCATGAAGCAGAACAACCGCGCCGCGTCGATTAGGTCGATCAAGGACAAGATGATCAAGATTTGCGAGGCGATCAAAACGAAGGTTTTGCATGACGGATCTCCTTTGCCTGAAAAGTAGCAAGGGGAAGCGTGCCTCTACAAGTATTAAGGGGCTAACTCGATCAAGAGGGTCTCGATGACCTGCCCTCCGACTTTGCGGACGCGAACAGGCCAGATTTGGCCGTGCATGAACTCATCGCTCAGGTCATGGAGCAATTCAATGGCGATCTCTTCGTTGGCCCTGGGAATAACGCGCGCAGCTTGGAAACCGAAAAAATTCTTGAGCCGCGGATGGACAGCTTTGTAGAAGCTTTCTTTGGCTGAAAAAATAATGGTCAAGGCACGCCCCACGCTGCAGCTGAAGTGGGCGATGATCGCATCGAGTTCAGCCGTGTCACGACAAATATGGTGAATGAGCGAGCTCGTGTCGCGCTCGATTTCATATTCAAAGTCGAGGCCCAGCGATAGAACCGTCGACTGCTTTCCTACGATGGCTCCCGCCCAACCTTCCGTATGCGAGATCGAACCTACAAATCCGTCGGGCCAAAGCGGCGAACGATCCATATGAGAACCGATCAGCGGTGGCGGTCGCAGACCGAGCTGCTCAAGACAGAGCTTGGCGCAGTATCGACTCATCATGAATTCATACTGACGTTTTTTGACGGCTGATTGTAGCGAGGATGGCAGCTCGATGCCGGCGGAACGCAGAGCCTCGAGCGGAAAGTCCTCGAGGGAAAAACGCGCCGTGTGCTGGACTACGCCGGGCACCGGTTCGGTGAATTGGATTGGGATATTTGTCATGGGTCTCACCTGAAAAGAAGCGAAGCTTTTTGCTTCGCTCAACCATTACTCAGGAAAGGTATATTGGATCGTCACCTTAGAATCAAGGTTTGGATCAAAATTCAATAGGATCGTATCTTTGTCGCGAGTGAAATCGGAAGTGAGTTCGCCATCGATAAGGACCAGCCACGAGCCCTTGCTCGGATCGTCTATACCGGTGATCTTGAACGTGCGCTGCAACTCAAGATACTTGTAGGTAAATCGAAAGTCCGTGTTGCTGCTCAGCGAGCAATTAGAAACGAGGGTGGAACCCTGGACTTCAATTCCGGTTCCGACATCACAGCCGCCTCCCGTCATCGTGATCGATGAGGAGTTATCGAGCGGTGCGTGGGCGAGAGGGAAGGTCCGCGTGCCGCCTTCGGGCACCTTATACTGCAGACGCAGCACCTTGCCGGCCACGTGATCACCTGAAAGAATAGTGACCACACCATTGGCGAGACCGAAGTTCAGAGGCTTGCCGGCGTCGAGAACTTGAAATTGGGACGCGCCGAGACTAATCGGCAGCGAATAATCAAGTTGAGGTCCCTCGCGATAGGTATAGGCGATGGCGATAGTCGCTCCATCGACCGGCGGGTTCGGAAAGATAACTTCGCGCGTGACGGCATTGTAAGTGAAATTGGTCGTCGCTGTCCCGTTGACTTTAACGTTGAGTGTATTGACCAAAGGTGCTTGCGAGAGCTTGAAGCCCTTGATGAGTTCGGTGTTGAGTCGGTAGTCCACGACGATGTCAGCCGAGGCGGGAGGTTGCGTAGTGAAAGCCAAGTTCGTGCCATTCACCGTAAAACCACCGGCGCCGAGGGCGGTACCATTCACCTTGACAGTCACCGTACCAGGTGCCGGACTGTTGCCGAGGTTCACCGCGTTAAAGACGACAGAACCTGAGGTCTGATAGCTGACGAGGACGGAAGAACCGGCAGGAGGCTCTTTACCTGTGTTGAAGGTAACTGTTTTGTCATTCAAAACATAGTCGCCGGCGGGAACCGCTT
>CANJJY010000067.1 GCA_947474445.1 Oligoflexaceae bacterium | reverse complement strand
GCCAAGACTTATCAGTTTCCTCT
The DNA here is from genome assembly GCA_947474445.1 of Oligoflexaceae bacterium. Lineage (GTDB taxonomy): Bacteria > Bdellovibrionota_B > Oligoflexia > Oligoflexales > Oligoflexaceae > Oligoflexus. Next base: position 14,207 of record CANJJY010000067.1, on the reverse strand, counting down.
CATCCCTTTCTTTCTTGAAGGTGTCGCCGGCGTGCCGAACTTGAATCAGTCCGATGGCATTCACCCGAACGAGAAAGGCTACGAAAAAGTCTTAGAAACGGTTTATCCTCAGGTCAAGGAGCTACTTTGATGCCAGGCCTCGTTCAGGTTCACGAGTTGGGTAAACAATTTCAACAGGGAGACGCGACGATCTCCGTTCTTCAAGGACTCAACTTTGCGGTTGAGGAAGGCGAAACGGTCGCTATTGTGGGCCAGTCCGGATCTGGAAAATCGACTCTTCTCTCTTTGCTCGCCGGCCTCGATCAGCCATCGGCAGGTTCGATTACCGTGCGCAACCGGCAACTCAACACCATGTCCCAAAGCGAACTCACGCGCTTTCGCGGTCAATCGATTGGAATCATTTTTCAACAGTTTCATCTGATGAAGAGTTTGACGGCTCTCGAGAATGTGCTACTGCCTTTAGACATCGCCGGTGTGCCAGAGGCGCGTGAGCGAGCCCGCGAAGCGCTCGACCTGGTTGGTCTCAGCCACAGGGAACATCACTTACCCTCACAATTAAGTGGAGGTGAGGCTCAAAGGGTCGCTATAGCCAGGGCCTTTGTCGTGAAACCAGCCCTTCTTTTGGCCGATGAACCGAGTGGTAATCTCGATAGTGCGACGGGTGAAAAAGTCATGAAAATCCTGTTTGATGCCGTCGCGCAACGCGGCATGACGATGATTTTGGTGACCCATGACCTGCAGCTTGCGGCCCTTTGCCAACGCCGCCTGACCTTGCTCCAAGGTCGCCTTCTCGCCTAAATTTCGCAGTTAGGAGAAACCGATGGTGTTAGTGCGTTATGCGTGGCGCGAACTTCGCAATAGTCCACGCTTTTGTGTCTTGTTCATCATCAACCTCTCGCTAGGATTAGTTGGGTTTATTGGACTTGATACCCTGAAGCGAAGCTTTTCAGATCGCTTGGATGCTTCAGCGCGGCAGATGCTGACGGCAGATCTCGCCATTTCATCTCGGCGTCCTTTTGAAGCCACCGTCTTGAAAGATGCTGAATCGAGCCTGCCTCCGGGGACGGAGAGCCAAGAACTCTTGACCCTTTATTCTATGGTCGCCAGCACGGGACGCAGCGCTTTAGTCGAACTGCGTGCGATCGAAGATCGCTATCCTTTTTACGGGACTATTCAGCTCGAAAAAAGAGGCTTGTTCGCAGGCTCAGACAAGCTCCCACTGGAAAATGAAGTTTGGGTAGCCCCCGAACTTCTGATCCAACTCGACACCAAAATTGGCTCTGAACTCAAAGTAGGTCAAAGAGATTTTAAGATCTCTGACGTCATCGTCGATGAAAGTTCTGCAGCACTTGTAGGGACGGCCATGGCTCCGCGCGTTTACATCAGTCGCAAGGATCTCGAAGCCAGCGGCCTAGTTCAATTTGGAAGCACCGTTTTCCGCACGAAACTCTTTCGACTCCCTCCTCAAATCGATCCTGAGCAAGCAAAGATTTCGCTCGGCCAAGCTATAAAGGACGCATCCATTCGGGTCCGAAGCTTCAAGGAAGCTGGTCAAGACGATGGGCGTCTGCTCGCTTATTTGTCCGATTATCTAGGCCTGGTCTCTCTGGTAGCTCTCGCTCTTGCGGCGATTGGCGCAACCTATCTTTTTCGAGTGTACATCGATCGAAAACAGCACGCGATAGCCACTCTCGTTAGTTTGGGTATGACCCATCAAAGAGCAGCCTGGCTCTATCTCCTCCAGCTAGCCATTCTGGGAGCAGCTAGTGCTTTGCTGGCCTGCGTGTTGAGTCTCGGCACCTTGCCGCTTGCTGTGCGGCTTCTCGCCCAACTCTCGCCGATTGCTCTCACCTTGGGGGTCAGTTGGCCCAGCTACGCTTTAGCCCTACTCCTCGGCATCGGCGGAGCGGTTGTCGTTTGCTTGCCGCTATTGGCTCGTATCCTTACCCTCAACCCTTCCACTTTATTCAGCGAACAAGGCAACGCCGCTCTGAGCGAGAGGAGTTCCTTTATTTCTTACCTTCCCAGCCTCATCACGTTTTACGGACTTGCTGTCTGGCAAGCCCACTCCATCAAGGTGGGTTCGATTTTTGTTGGCGTCTTAGCTGTCGTGATCACGGTCTTCGTCGCCATTGCGCTCTTATTGATGAAAATAGCTCGTAGCATGAAGCAGGGTCGTTCTCTTTCCACACGCCTGGCGATCACCTATCTCAATTCCAACCCCACGCACACGATCAGCTGCTTCGTTGCCCTCGGAGTCGGAGCGACCCTGATCAATTTGATTCCTCAAATCCAGCACAGTATTCAGTCAGAACTGCAGCAGCCTGAAGGAGATCGCTTGCCGAGCCTCTTCATGTTCGACATCCAAGAAGATCAGGTGGATGCCTTGCAGACTTACCTAAAAATCAAGAATTTAGACGCCGGAACCCTGTCACCGATGATCATGAGTCGGCTGACCGCTATCAATGGGGAAGCTTATGTCCGCGAAGGCGACGAAGGCTTGACGCGTGAAGCCGAGCAGGAACAAAGATCCCGCAATCGAGGAGTGAACCTGTCGTATCGAAGTCAGTTAGCTGCCGGTGAAAACGTCGTCAGAGGCCACTTTTTTAACTCACGGTTTGAACCGACGACCCAGGGTCTAGCCGAACTGTCTTTAGAAGAAAAGTACGCGGAGAGAATGGGGGTCAAGCTGGGAGATCGGCTGACTTTTGATGTCCAGGGTTTACCGATTGATGGTCGCATCACTAGCTTTCGCAGCGTTAAATGGAATACCTTTCAACCTAACTTCTTTATCTTGATACAGCCTGGTGCTATCGATGATGCTCCAAAAACTTTCTTGATGTCTCTGCCAGCGATGAATGCCGACAGACAGGCCCATATCCAAAAGGAAATTGTCGATCAATTTCCAAATATTTCTATCATCGACGTCAGTCGTTTGGTGAGCGAAATTACCGAATTGGTCAAGCAGATGTCGCTCGTTCTCATCGTTATGGGGTGGTTGACCGTTTTAACTGGCAATGTCGTGGTTATCTCAATTGCCCATCAACAAGCTCTGTCGCGTCGATGGGATCATAATCTGCTCAAAGTCTTGGGCGCGGAATTCAAACTCATTATGCGGGCGACTCTACTTGAATTTGCTTGGTTGGGGGGCGCTGCTGCTATTCTCGGCTCCTGCCTCGGTATCTTCGCGAGCTTTATTTTGGCCAGAGGCGTCTTTCGCGGTCTTTGGCAGCCGACTCTCGATATTCCTTCGTACTTAGCGCTGCTCCTCCTAAGCGTTTGCTTGATCTCTGCTTTTTTTGCGACAAGGCGTATTCTCGCGCAGAAACCGAGTCTTCAGCTGGATGAAGGCTGAAAGCGCTCTTTGCCCTCAGGCGTAGCTCGCAGGGTGACGACGAAAGAGATGATAGGCGCGCACGGTCAAGATCAATACGATGCAAGCTCCGATCTGATGCATCGAACCCAGGGCAACGGGCACGGTATAGATGAGAGTTAAAGCCCCCAGAGTAAACTGCAAGAGAACTGCTACTGAGATCATAAATACTGCACGGCGCGCGGTCCCATTCATGAGGCGGTCACGAAGAGCCAAGACTCCGAGACTGAGAGCAGAGGCGAGGGTCAACCATCCGAGGCAGCGGTGAACGAATTGCACCGTGACAGGATTTTCAAAAAAATCCCGCACCCAGCCGAGTGAACCAATCCCCTGAGGAACCCAGAGGCCCTGCATGGTAGGAAAAGTGTTATACATATGCCCCGCATGGAGTCCGGCCGTCAGGGCTCCGTAAAAGATTTGTACGATGACCAGACCCAAAAATATTTTCAAAAGGCCTGGCAGAGACTGAAAACTCAGGCGTAAGCGGACCGCATGCCCCAAATCGCGGGCGATCCAGTAGAGAAAACACATGAGAAAGAGAGCGAGGGAGAGGTGGGCCGCTAAGCGATAGTGACTGACGCGGGGCAAATCGACCAAGCCAGACTTCACCATAAACCATCCAAGAGCCCCCTGTGCCCCCCCGAGTAAGAAAGCAAAAGCCAGCTTCCTGGCGAGTGAACCCCGGACTTGCCGCTTCCATACAAACACGATCAACGGAATGGCAAAGACGAGACCGATCATCCGACCGAGCAGCCGGTGAAGAAATTCCCAGTAAAAGATATATTTAAATTCATGGAGTTCCATTCCATGATTCACTTTTTGGTATTCGGGGAAGGCCTGATATTTTTCAAACTCAGCCTGCCATTCTGCTTCATTTAAAGGAGGCAGAACGCCTGATATGGGCTTCCATTCAACGATGGACAGACCACTCCGAGTCAAGCGAGTGAGCCCTCCAATAGCCACCATAGAGAAGATGAGAAAGCTGGTGAGCAAAAGCCAGACGCGCAGCCCACGGCTAGACGACATAGAAGACATAGACCCTTCCTCCCCGACACGCTTTGTAAAGGCTCAGACTTCACTCCATACCGTGCAGAGTGAACCGTGTCAAACGCAAGAAGGCACTGCCACTCGCTAGAGCCTTTCAAACATTTTTAAAAAATAGGGTTTTTTGAACCATAAACGTGGATCAGGAAGCTGACGAGAGAGGTTCTGCTTCCGTCGCGTCACCGCTGTCGCGGACCATCTCCTTGAGGAATCGGCGATAGATGACGGAAGCCATAGAAAGCTGGAAATTCTTCTCGTCAAACACTGGTGGCAAAAACAGGATATTCTCAGGAAGAATCGCCGAACCGTTCAAGACATCGATATCGAGCTCCTCTTCAGGGAAGAGTACGACACCATCATTTTTGCGATCCGATTCAGGTCGCAGTTCGAGATAGGTTTTCATGAGTGCGCTATCGAGCAAAACAATGCAGGGAGAATTTTCAAATCCTTGCAAGACTCCTTCGGCAAACGGATAGGTTTCGGAGCGGTAAGCCCAACCACCCATGACGTTATTGAAGAATTCTTTGATATAATTATTCAGGTTTACCTTGCCGTCGGTGATAACCAAAATATTAAATGGATAGGCATTGAAGCGGACCGGAATATTAGAAGGAATATTCACTTCCATAACGTGAGGACTTTTGACGAAAAGTGATCCACCGTTTCTTCTGATCATCAATCCGGCAGCCTCTAGAACTTTACCTCTTTCTTCAACCGAGACGAGAGGAATCACCGACAATTGTGAAGCATTGATTTTTAGCCGATAAAAAATATGACTATCGACCCGGCGACGACCGAAATGCTCGTCTATTTCGATGGTTATGCTCGCAGACGGGGGCAAAGCGGAATGCATTTCCTTGATCAGCATGCGAATGACTTCGACCACGCTGGATCGATCGGTAAAGACGGGAAGGCTATGACTAATGGCCGCTTTGATCTCAACTTTCCTGTCGTGATAGCGACGGCTGTCTATGCTGACGTTCGATAGAATATCGTTTAGATCATGGACGGCCAATGGAATGATTTGCTCTTCGCTTACCGCAGGTATCCAAATAGAGATAGTTGTCCCGCCGCCTTTTTCAAAATCTATCTTAAGTTGACCGTTGAGACCTTGAACATAATCTCGAACTACATCCATTCCAAAGCCACGTCCCGAGATCTCCGTCACCGTATCGGCCGTGGACACTCCCGCTTGGAAGAGCAATGAAACGGCCTCCTCTTGGGACATAGTCTGAGCTTTTTCAGCCGAAATAAAGCCTTTTTCAACCGCTTTAGCTTTAACTCTCTCGACATCGATCCCGCGGCCATCGTCTTTAATTTCTATTTTTATGACGCCATCTTTTTCTTCAGTCGAAAGAGTAATGGTACCCTTACGCAGTTTGCCCGCCTTGACGCGGTCCTCAGGTCTTTCTACGCCATGATCGATAGCATTGCGCATGCAATGGAGGATGATATCATTGATGCGAGCCAGGGTTGCCGTATCAAAGCTATGGAATTCAATGTTGGTTTCCAGATCGCCCACTTCTTTGCCTAGCTGCATGGCAACATCTTGAATCATGGAACTGTAACCACGTATGTATTCTTTGAGGGATGCCTTATCAAAGCTTGAAAGTGCGCGACTGAATTCTTTTTGAATCAATTGAAGATGTCGCTGCTCAAATTTCGGATCCCGAAGGACGGAAGCAAACTGATTCATCAGTGAACGAATCCATTGGACCCTGTATTTCAGGTTAAAACCTGAATTGCGATCGGCTGTATTCAGGATCTCTTTGCGCAGGCTGGCATAAGAATAAACTTCTTCGCTGATCGTCATAATCTGCATGGTGAGCTCGCCTATCGTCTTAGGCGCATAGACTCGAGCCCCTGACCTCAATTCATCGAGAAAGTTTTCGACCTGATGAGCGACGTCTTGAATGGAATTCAGTTTGAAAAGGCGCGCATTAGCCTTGATCGTATGCACGGCCCTAAACATGCGGCCGGCGACTTCTTGATATGACGTAGCCTTATTCTCCCTGAGGATCTTGAGATCTTGTTTAATCTCATCGAACAATTTTCGCGTTTCGCTCATAAAAAGTTCAAAGAGTGAGTCGGATACCTGCAGAAGGGCGAAGAACTTCTCCATCTCTTTGCGCTGTTGCTGGGCCTGATCCTCCCGCTCTTTGATTTCGCTAATATCTTGGAGAATAATATGAACGATCTCTAGCTTTTCATCCTTGAAGAGCGGAATATAGCTGATCCGGATATAAGAATTCCCTTTTGTCCGCAGACTTGCTTCGCGCGGTAAAGTCATCGAACAGACATTCCACTGGATGCTGTTCATACCGAAAGCATGTTGCATCTGGAAGCGAATGAGATTCTGATCTTCCAAATTCAGCTTCGTGAGCTTTCCCAGCCATTTTACTAAGTCTTCGCCGCTTGATTCGAGTTTTTCGCCGAAGTTTGCGGGCCAGCCTTTAGTTTCAAGGTGAAAGCCTAGATCGCTCCACACGGAGAGAACGGCGAACTGCATGTGTTCCACGATAAAGCGTTGAAGGTCGTCTTTAAGATAGGAATCATCGGAGAGATGAGCAGGGCTGATTTTAGCCTGAAGCTCTGCCTCACGCGTCCGCATCACCCACCAGTGGCGCGATGCCGCCACTAAGAGACTAAAGCTCAGAGTCAGTCCTAGAAGTTTTAACTCGGTTCCGATGGGAATGCAGACCCACACAGCGGCGAGCACTGTGTGCAGAGCCAAGCCCGTTGCCAGGAAGGCAAGGCTTGACGGAGGTCTGAAGTTTTTGGGAGCTCGAGGTTTCACTATCCCACCAAAGTGCAAAAGGGTCGAACTGCGCTTCGGTCGATAGTCAATTAATATTGAGAGGAGCTGTCGTCCTAAGACGACGAAGAGGAGGCTACCAACATGATTCGTTAGTTTGAACATCTGAATTTGGCAAACTCACCAACTGCTCGGCCGAGGAAGGATTAAAGCAGACGAGACTTCTCCCCAGTCCATCACTTCCTGATTGCGCCTCGAGGATGTATCCACTATCAATCTCGCGACTTTGATAAACGTAGCGGGGAGGCGCCGCTGTCTCATCGTGACAACCATGGAGGAGAAATCCGAGCTGGGCAGCTCCCAACGGTTGCTCGCAGTGGTCTTGACCGAGAAGAGGCGCCCCATAATGAGTAAAAGTCGCGAAATTCCCGCGTTCGAGCTTATAGACCTTCTGCAGGGTATGCAGATAGCTGAACATCAAGCGAGCTTCGGCCTGCACACCATTGAGATAGAGCTGATGGTAAAAGCCATAAGCAAGCGGTCCCGAAATGGAAAGAAGTAAAACCACAAGGCCGATCATGCGGATTCTGAGCGCCAGCCATGCCGTCATATATTCCCCCGCTTAGGATCGTGGCGATGAGGTCGGAGCCTGGGATAATTACCTTATTATACCATGAACCGGGTCCCGAGCTCTTGACTTTTGACCTTTCAAGCATCACCTTCCATAGGAGATCGCTTGGTTCTGCGTACGAGGTGTAATAGTGCAAAATTATTATGAAATTTTAGGCGTCGACAAATCAGCCAGTGACGATGCGATCAAGAAAGCATATCGGAAGATGGCGATGCAGTTCCATCCAGATCGAAACCCCGGCAATAAAGACGCCGAGGATAAGTTTAAACAAGTGAACGAAGCCTACGCGGTTCTCTCCGATACCAACAAAAGGCGTCAATACGATACCGTTGGAGATACTCGCTTCCACCAGCAATACAGCAGTGAAGACATCTTTAAAAATACCGATTTTGCCTCGATTTTTGAAGAAATGGGACTCGGCGGTCGCGGTGGAGGTGGAGGCGGAAGCAGCTTTTTCTCCCATCTATTTGGCGGTGGATTTGGAGGAGGACGCCCTGGAGGCCAGGGATTTGGCAGTGGTTCTCATCAAGGGCCCCAGAAGGGTCAAGATGTTGAATATCCTCTGAGCATCGGTTTCATGGAAGCCTATAAGGGTGCCGAACGCCGCGTTAACTTTGCGTTGAGCGATGGAACGGAACGCGAATTGACCGTTCGTATCCCGGCTGGGGTGCGTTCCGGTGCTAAGCTCCGGATCAGTGGCCGAGGCGCACCTTCGCGGACTGGTGGTCCAGCAGGCGATCTCTTCATTCAAGTCCAAGTCGCCGATCATCCAGAATTTAAACGAGAAGAAGATAACATCGAAGTCCCTCTGCTTCTAAAGATTTCAGAAGCTTTCCTCGGCACGAGCAAGGAAGTGACAACGCCGGAAGGACCAAAAAAGATTAAGATCCCGGCTGGCGTGAAAGCCGGCAATCGCATTCGATTGAAAGGCTTGGGTTTCCCCGCTCCTTCAGGCGTCAAAGGCGACCTGTTTGCCGTCGTCGATCTCGAGGTCCCCAAAGAACTATCCAGCGAGCAAAGAAAAGCGATTGAACATCTCGCCGAAGCGGGCCTTTAACAAGGCCTCTTGAAGGCCTGATACGTATCTCTATTTATAGGGCTTTTCCTGGGGTAAATTGATCGAGCAGCAGGTGAATTGAACCAAAGGTCACTTCACCTTCGACCTTAACCATCGGTCTATTAGGATGCTCAGTGGCAATCCATACGAACAGGGTTCCCCGCTGCTGCAATTCTTTCCCTAGATAGGTCTTCACCCCTAGTTTTTGAGCTTTCAGAGGACCCAAAGGCGTTTCAATCGTCTCGATGACGAGAGGAGTCGCCTCGAGCCACCAGTTCTTTTCAGAGGTATAGACGAGCATACGCTCGGTCTTATCGGGTTCAAACTTGAAGGTGCGGAGGCGATAAAGGGCGCCGAGAGCATCGACTGCGGCGGGTTGAAGGAAGTGTTGCTCTTCCTTCTCTTTCTGTTTTTTATGATCCACCATTCGTTCGTGAACTTGGCAATCAACGTGATTAAAATCGAGCCATTTTTCAGCATGAAATCGCCGTACGAAGGGTTTTTCTTCATCCTGAGCGATATAAAATTTGGTGACGCCATAGTCCCATGGCCGAGAGAAAGCCTGAAGTTTATCGTGACCGGCAAAAATCATCTTGTACCAATCACCCGTGTAAGCTTCCGCTGCGAAAACCCGATGCCAGCGATTTTCTTCGATTGTTTGGCCGTTTTTCTTACCGGTTGCCACGCTGTATTTTGTCGGCGGTTGCACGCGCAAAAATCCGTAGCCCACATGAACGCGAAGGAGGCCGTACTTGAGCGTATAGCGCGCTTCTTCGCCTGGTTGAAAGGGCTGCCCCTTATAGGTTTCACTGCGCGATATGTCAGGCACGGGATCGAGACTGGGCGCGCAAGGAGGATCAACCTCAGCAGCGACTGCCGCTTCGGTTTTAGACGCGGTCGAAGTTACGGGTGCCGTCGTGGTTGCCGGAGGAGTGGCCGCGGCCGCGGAAGGAGCCTCCGGACTGGTATCTCGGCCGTAGCTTAACTGACTTAGTGACAATAGAAGCAGGTAATGGTAACTACGAAGACGCATCCTCAAAAACTTCATGCTACCCCATCCTGTGTTATAGATGGACCAGAGCAACCTGGTCGTGAATCTATCTTAGCGCGCTTTAATTGACTTTTATAGACCCTCATGATAACGATTCAAGCTCTGAGACAAAAAATATGTCCGATGGGCGGACAGCATGAGGAGTTAACCATATTTATGCAACTACAAGATTCCAAACTTGCAGGTATCGGCGCCATCCGCTGGGAAGACGAAGATACTGATTTCGACGAACAAAAGAGTGATAATGATGAGTTCGCGAGCCTGCTTAATCAAGCAGAGAACGCTGAAGTCAAAGAAGGATCGATCGTCCGCGGTCGCGTCGTTCGTTTCACTGATGATTCTGTCATCGTCGATATCGGTCACAAGTCTGAAGGCGAGATTCCTAAGTCGGAATTCCTGCAGCCTGATGGAACACTGGCAGTCGCAGAGGGTGATCTCGTCGAAGTTTATCTCGATTCTTTCGAAGATAACGATGGCGAAATGGTCCTCAGTCGTGAACGTGCCGAAATGTTCAGGGCCTGGGATCGGATCTCTGATGCATATGAAAAAAGTGAAATCGTCGAAGGTCGCGTCATTGCTCGCGTTAAAGGCGGCTTGTCGGTTGATATCGGCGTCAAAGCCTTCCTTCCTGGCTCGCAAGTTGATCTCCGTCCCGTACGCAACCTCGATAAACTTATTGGCGCCAAACTGGCCTTTAAAATTATCAAGTTCAACAAGAAGCGTGGGAACATCGTCCTCAGCCGTCGCGTTCTCCTCGAACAAGATCGCGAGAAACTGCGCAGCGAAACTCTCTCGCACCTTAAAGAAGCAGCCGTTCTTAAAGGTATCGTGAAAAACATTACTGATTACGGTGCTTTCATCGATCTCGGTGGCATCGATGGTCTTCTTCACATCACCGATATGTCTTGGGGCCGCATCAATCATCCTTCGCAGATGTTTGAAGTCGGACAAGAAATCGAAGTGAAGGTCTTGAGCTACGATGAAGCGCGTCAACGCGTATCATTGGGTTACAAGCAACTGCAGAACGATCCTTGGTTGACCGTCGGCGAACGCTATCAGGTGAGCGCACGAGTCAAAGGGACTGTAGTTAGCCTGACCGATTACGGCGCATTCGTCGAGATGGAACAAGGCGTCGAAGGCCTGATCCACATCAGCGAGATGTCGTGGTCGAAGCGCATCAAGCATCCTTCTAAAGTTGTTCAAGTTGGTGACGAAGTTGAAGTTGTGATCCTTGCGATCGATACTGAAAACCGTCGCATCAGCCTCGGCATGAAGCAGATCGAGCCGAATCCTTGGGATATCGTTCGCGAGAAGTACCAAGAAGGCGACATCATCCGCGGTAAAATCCGGAACATCACCGACTTCGGTATCTTCGTCGGCATCGAAGATGGTATCGATGGCTTGATCCACATTTCGGATATCTCTTGGACCGAACGGATTAATCATCCGGGCGATTTGTTCAAGAAAGGCGACGAAGTTGAAGCGAAGATTCTCCAGATCGACGCTGAAAATGAACGCTTCTCTCTCGGCATTAAGCAGCTGGGCGAAGATCCTTGGATGAAGGCAGCTCGCGATTTGCCTCCTGGCTCTAAAGGCAAAGGCAAAGTCACCAAGGTAGTTGATTTCGGCGCTTTTGTTGAAATCGCTCCAGGCGTCGAAGGTATGATTCACATCAGTGAACTGTCCGATGACAACGTGACGAAAGTAGAAGATGCCGTTAAAGAAGGCGACGAGGTTGAATTCGTAGTCCTTGCTAGCGATAGCGAAGAACGCAAATTCTCTCTCTCTCGCAAAGCTTTCTCGAAGCAGCTTCAAGGTGAAGAATTGCGCGCTTATATCAGTCAGGTTGCAGAACCGAAGACTGGTCTCGCCGATGCGTTTGCTAAAGCCAAAGCGGTTCAGCAAGCTCAAAGCGAAGATAAGTAACGTCTATATCGTCTTGATATGAGATGGTAATCGAGGCTCGGTACTTATCTACCGGGCCTTTGATTTGTCTTGTATGGCAACGTTGAGTGGGGAAGTACAAGGTCGAGTAGCGCCGTATCGCCCCCTAAACGAATTAGCACTCGGATGGAAATTCGCCTGTCTCCTCCTACGTTGAGTCGGGGTGGTCAAGGCGCGAAGTCATCATCGACTTAAGGGAGTAGGATCATGAGTTATCTTCGCCGCCTCGTCAGTTTCCTCCTCATCTCTGTCTTCCTTGGCTACCTTGCTTACTTCGGCTTTTTGAATATGGACAAGGTCTACGTCAATGTGCCGCTTTTCGGTGAATTCCGCGTAGTGGGTTTTCTTGCCTTTATGACGTCGTTTATCCTGGGTGGTCTTTTCGCAGCGACTTACTTTGGGTACGATTATTTTCGTAAGAGCTTTGAAATTCGCAAGAGTCGCCGCGCTTTGACTAAAGTGCAACGTGAGCCTCATCAGCGAGCCAGCCGATTCCTGGAAGAAGAAAGTCAGATGACACGCAAAGAACCTTCTCTTTGATGAGAGCACTTCGGTCGTCACCGCGGCACTTTACGCCTCCGAGGTATCCTTTCGATACAAAGTTGTTTGCTAGGCCGGGAAGCATTGTGCGATAAGGACTCCCTATCTCCCCCCGAGGGTCAGATAGAGCTTTATTGCTGAGCTATAGCCCCCGTTCTATTCAACTGCCTCAGGTGAAATTTGAGGCCAGCCAGGGGCTCAAGTCTCCCCCATTGTCCTTGAGGAGGTCGTTGTTTTGTCACTTTCACTCGCCCGCGAGCTGGCCTACGATGCTTTTGTCGCCATTATGGATCAAAAGAAAAAGCCAGAGAAGGTTTTGGCCGAACTGTACGCTACTCACGAATCGGCGATGCGGCGTCTCGATCGAAATTTCATTAAAGAGATCGTTTACGGCAGTCTTCGCTGGTATGCAAAACTCTTTTGGATCCTCCAAAATACAGCCAAACGCGACCTTATGCAGGCGACTCCGGAAATCCGAGCGGCCCTCATCGCGGGTACCTATCAAATCTACTATATGGATAGAGTTCCAGATCGAGCAGCGGTCAATGAAAGCGTCGAGTACATTCGTAAAAAAGGCCAGGCTCAAGCGTGTTCCTTCGTCAATGGCATCTTGCGCCAAATCGCAAGGCGCGCCGAGTACTTTGCCAAACCTGATAAGAAGACCAAACCCCGCGAATACCTTGCTCTGCAGTTTTCACATCCACAGTGGATCGTCGATCGCTGGGCCCGTCGCTTCAAGTTTGAACGCATGGAACAAATGCTTGCGGCCAATAATCAACCACCGCCTTTTACCGTCCGCATGAACAGCTTAAAAATTGGTCTCGAAAAAGCGGCTGAATTGCAAGATCAACTGCTCCGCGAAGAAAAGATGCATTCGGAAAGGCGCCCTCTGCGTTCGTCTCTCCGGCTCGCGAAGGCACCACCGATGGACGCTGGGAGTCTCTTTGATCAAGGTATCTTTACCGTCCAAGACGAAGCCTCACAGCTTATCGCCTACCTCGTGGCCCCAGAGCCTGGACAAACCATAGCTGACGTCTGCGCTGGCCCGGGTGGCAAGCTCACGCACGTCTATGAACTGGGTTTGGAGAAGATCAGACTCCTCGCTATCGAAAAGGATGAAGGGCAGTACCAAAGGGCGCTCGAGACCGCCAATCGCTTGGGCCACACTCAAATCGAATGGGTCCTCGAAGACTTCCTGAAGTGGCCCGGCGCGCAGCCCCTCAATAAGATACTTCTCGATGCCCCTTGCACAGGGCTAGGTGTTCTCAGAAGGCACCCTGAAGGCAAGTGGCACAAGACCTCGGACATCGTCAACGCCATGGCCAAGCAGCAGTGGAAAATGATTCTGCATGCCCTCGAACTCTTGCCGGTCGGCGGTGAATTGATCTACTCGGTCTGTTCCTTCGAATCAGAAGAGACCGAAGACCATATGATCAAGCTTAAAGAGGAGTTTGGTGATAAAATAGAGATTGTCTCCCCCGTCCCTCGCTTACCAGATTACTTCAAGAAGTACGTTACGCGCGAAAACCTCTTTGCCGTATACGCTGGAAATCAAGATGATATGGACGGTTTTGGAGCTTTTATCATACGCGTCCAGAAACCACTGACGGGAGGCCCGGCTTGATGCTGAAACATTTCTTCTTTTCCAGCCTGCTCCTGTCGACCGTGAGCAAGGCTGCCAGCGAAGAAAGTCTTTATCTACCCCAGCCCGAAGTTTCTGCTCCCGGCCCCAATTTGAAACAGACTGCAAATTTTGATGATTTGCGACATAATATCCTGAGTCTCATCAGCTCGAGTAAAAAACGCCTCTGG
>CANJJY010000066.1 GCA_947474445.1 Oligoflexaceae bacterium | reverse complement strand
TAAGGCACACATTTCTGCGGGGCAGTCGGATCAAAAAAGCGGCCAAAGTCCAAGCAAAGACTTCTGGAAGAGAGGGGAGAATAGCACGTGAGGGGCTTAGTGGGATCCGCTGGATCCATTTCAACGTAGACCTTGTAAGAGTCCCAAACCTCTTGATAGCGCTTGACCCCTGTGCCTGCAGCGTCCAATTCATCCCAAAAACCATGTTCGGAGATATCGATAGGCACTCTATAGATGTTTTTGCCATGGACTTTCGTCAGTAAGACGGGGTCCGGAAGTTGGGACACGCTTATGCGGGAGACCCCCCAACTTCCCTTCAGTACCCCTTTATTTTTTGTATCGATATCATACTTTTCGCTGAAGATGGTTAAAAGTCCTTTGCTGTCTCCTTCGATATTCCAGCTGATATCTTTGATATCGTGTATCAATACTGTGTTCGCAACTCCTGAGATATTTAATTTGCCTTCAAGACCATTCATAATGTTGGTGCTTACGCAAAACTCATCATCGTTCAAGACCTGATTGATTTCCCGATAATAGTTTTTATCTCCAAGATTTGACTCGATGCGCTGCCTGGCCTGCATCGCCGACGTTCCCTGCTTATTGAAGAGGTCTAATGCCATCAAGAGAGAAAACAGGACGACGAAGATCAGCATGACTCCGGCACCAGATTCTGGATGATGGCTGGGATGATTTAGATTTTGCAATTTGGTATCGCCTCCATGTCGTAGACGCCCTGGCTGTCTTCACAGGCTAAGCGTCGCGAGAAACTCCCATAGCACCCGACCACAAGACCTGTAGGATCGGCGACTAACACCAGCGAAATCCCGCGATGTTTAGAATCATAGTTGATCCGCTGAATAGATTTTCCGGTTTCGTCCGTGAAGTCAGTATTTACCTTGATGTAGGCCTGAGCTCTTTTGGGATTCTGGCCGAATATAGGGCTATCTTGGTCGAGGGTGATAGACTTAATCTCATAATTGAGTTTTTTCCCTTTTTTAACGAGGGAAACACCATCGAGTTTGATTTCATCAAAGGTCCCGAGTCGCCGTCGATCAGCGCCGAGATAGATGCCGCTTTTTACGAAGTTTAGGTGTTCACAGATGGAGGCCTCGTTGGTCACCTGCATGAGGCTGATGATGTCTTGCTCAGCTTTGAGTCGCGCAGCGTGATTGCTGTTGACGGCTCTCGCCTGGAGGAAGCGGGTGTTCGTCCATTGGGCGCTGACGAGAACGAAGGCCAGTATGAAAACATTTTCTAAAATGCTAAATCCAGATTCTTTCATAGTCATGCTTCTCACAGTCGCCGTTTATTTTAGAGCGCGCAGGGACGTTCGAAATCATCGTCGATGAAAGTCCCGCCTCTCTCGTTGCACATCTGTTTCACGTCAGGATCTCTGAGACAATCATCAATCTGACCGCCAGCCGTGAGATCGAGAACGAGGGGTATTCTAAATTGCCAGTTCTTCTTGGAGTTGCGATGGATTCCCTCCACCACTAATTCAGCGAGGACTCGCGGGGGAGACTTTCCAAGAATATTGGATTTTTGGAACATCGAAAGCTTTTTAACGGAATAGCCCGATTGATTCTCAGGGGGGCTGCTTAAGGAAAGCGCCTTCTTAGGCGCCGTCGGATCACGAACGATGGCGAAAAGGTTGGATGATTCCCCTCGACTTAAGTCATTGCGCTCTTTGATCAGGGTTGGTTGTGAAATAGTCGGCACGAAGGTCGCATGGAGAGCTTCCAGCCGCGAGCAATTAGCGGTCAGGGCTTGGGTGAGGAGAATAGCGGTATGAGCATTGAGGTCGGCTTCGCTATTGAGAATCTTAGCCTGAAGTTTGGCCTGGAGGTAATATTGAGAGATCATCGTTAAAGCGATACCTAGGATACCCGCCCCTATCATGAGAGCGATAAGGCTAGTCCCCTCTTCGCTGGCGAGCGAGAGCCCTCGGTAGAATCGTTTTAACTTTTGAACTTGCACCTGAGCCCTCGCCTCGTTGATAGAGACTATCGGCGGTGCCGTCACCGAGGATGAAAGGGATTTTTAGAAGAGGTTAAATAGCTGAATTGATAGGGAAAAATAGGGTGCGTAAGGTTGTATTAAAGTGTTCGGCGTCAGGTGTCACCCTGACCTTAATCAGGGCTTTCGCAGCACGCAACGAAAGCCATTGTATTCACTGGTGTAGCTACCATCATGTTTTAGATTGAGAGCAAAGATACCCGCATCTTGAAAGTCGTCCCATGTCGCTCCGCGGGCCATCGCGCCTCCACGTCCACTGAGTCCCGACCAGTAGCGGCCCGAGATGATCCAGCTTTCAGTCCATTGGGGCTGTGTAGCGTTGGTAGGAATAAGGAGTGAAAGTGAGATTGCAGTAAAATTGCTGTTGATTGTCGTGTAGTCACGAAAGGCATCGACGGGGCCTGCATCTATATTGCTGAATGGCTTGTTCGCATTGTCTATCACTGTACTGGTCCAATCCCAAACATTGCCAGACAAATCCCAGATAGCCGCGCCCGCAGCGGTGAATTGAGTCCGTCTTTGACTAAAATCTCCCGTATTTGTGCCAGTACAGTTACCCTGGACATAGGCCATGGTTGGATCGTTAGATGCTGGGCAGCTTCCGACCGGATCGTTATCGGTATGTCCCCGACTCAACTCTCCCACACCAACCTGACCAAATCTCCAGTTGCCAGCAAGAAGACTCAAATGGACCGCCAGTGTCATCCATTCAGCATTGTTGATCAGATCATAGCCCATTCCCAGCGCTGCGCAGCGATCCTGGGCATCGGGTTGGGTTATGTTAGTCCAAGGTCGTTTGGCAGCTGTGGAAACTGGGACTCCTGCCCCATCATTTTTTGCTTCGTACTGCATCACACAGAAAGCATTCGTACCATAGGCCGTATCACCAGGAACCATTGCATATCCGGAGGGGCAAACCAGCGCCGCTGCCGCGCCGGCTGTTTGCGCTGCGGGGGCAGGTGCCTTTTCCGCGTTGGTTCCGCTTTGAGAAAGCATTCCGTCCATGCCGTCGACGGAGCCGGAAAAACTTATTTGCAGGCGCGAGAGCGTCGCGTTCAGCATGATGGAGCTCTCTGACTTAACCTGAAAAATTCCTTTTTCACTATTGACGACACTTACGCTTTCCCCTGATTGGCGCTCATTGATCGTTGCCGACCAAAGTCCTCGAGCGTCGGCTGGAGTATAATCTGAAGTTCTTAAGACTTCGCAGTCCATATAGATCTGTTTTCCATCGCTAGCGGGTGCGTATTTTCCGCAGTAGAGGTAGGCGCCTGCTATCCTCTGTGGAGGAGTCACGCTTTCATTCCCGCTCGTGTCGTTAGAGGCAGCAGCAGTACTGCCACTGCCTGTCGAACCTTCGTCGATCGTGACAGCCGAATCCGCAAGCGCACTCTGCTGCGGCATCTTTTCTTTTAAGTTGGAATCGTTGCAAGCCACGATTACCAAGAAGATGAAAGGGATGATCAATACTTGTTTCATTGTCTTTTGATCTCCTCAACTTCCTTATCGGAAGCTGATGCGATCTTTCTTGAGTCGACCTGTAGTCAATTTTTTTGGAAGCAAAATATGTGGTCTATTGGGGGACTTAGATACGCTTATTCGAATTAACACGTGGGATAATTTTTGGTGGCTTGAGAGAGTCTTAGGTGCTCTTAGCGAATTTCTTGAGACTTACCTTCCGCTTCCAACACGACAGGAACTTTGGCAAAACGATGCACATCGACCAGACCGCGATCGGTGATCTTCAAAGAGGGAATAACGGGCAGCGCCAGAAACGACAGCTGCAGGAAAGGCTCCTCCAAGACGCAGCCGATCGATCGCGCGAGCTCTTTGAGTTTGCGCAGACGCTCGGCCACCCACTTCGGGCTGGCATCAGTCATCAGGCCGGCAATGGGGAGGGGCAAGACTTCGAGTTCACCCGCATCCGAGAGGACGACGATGCCGCCGTCGATCTTCATCAAGGCGCGAAAAGCAGCGATCATCGCCGTCTCGCTCGAACCAACGCCGATGAGATTATGAGAATCGTGATTGATACTCGTCGCGATCGCGCCGGTTTTAATTCCAAACCCGCGCACGAAGGCGGTTGCATTTGAACCACTTCCATGATGACGTTCAAACACACTGATCTTGAGCACGTCGCGGCTGGGATCAGCCTGCACGTCTCCAGCTGAAACCGGTAGGGTGGCGCGCTCGTCATGCGTGAGAATCTGCCGCGGAATTACGCCGATCACCCGCACTTCAGCTGTGGAACCCGAGGCGGGAATCCGCAGCTGCTCGAGGGTCGGCGCGGTGAGGTGCAGGTTGCTTTGCCGCGGGATCGCCGGCGCTTGACCTGTCGTCATCGCTGCTTCGATCTTGCGACCGCGTTTATAGACAGCCTCGATCTCAAATCCATGACGCCAACCTCCCGACTGGGGACGCACGAGACAGAGATCGGCCCAGTATCCGGGGGCGAGCGCGCCGCGGTCATCCAGCCCATAGATGCGCGCCGCGCCGTAGCTGGCCGTCCGAAAGACTTCTTCAGGATTTTTGCCTGAACGCAAGGCGATCTGGATGATCGAACTGATGTGTCCATCTTCCAGGATATCCAAAGGATTGCGATCGTCACTGCAGAGCGCCAGCGCCGCTGAGCTGAAGGGCGTAATCAGCGGCACGAGCGCGGCAGCGTCTTTCGCGCAGGATCCCTCACGGATCAGAACGTGAATGCCCTTCATCATTTTTTCGCGCGCTTCGCTGAGACTGGTCGATTCGTGACAGCTGTGGATGCCGGCCATCGCATAAGCATTCAAATCAAGTCCACTCAAACCGGGACAGTGGCCGTCGCGTCGCAGTCCCTGAAAATCCAACAGCTTCTGCAGGACTTCAGCATCGCCGTTCAAAAGTCCGGGAAAATTCATCATTTCCGCGAGGCCGAGAACCCGCGGATGCCCGCGAAAAGGCGCGAGATCGGCGGCCGTGAGGTTGGCTCCACTGCTTTCCAAACCGAGTGCGGCGCTAGTGCTCGGCACGCAGCTCGGGACCATCACAAAGACATCGAGGAGCAGATCTTCACTCGCAGCCAAGGCCCAGCGTATCCCATCGAGACCCCAAACGTTGGCTATCTCATGGGGATCCCAGATCACCGAAGTCGTCCCGCAGGGCAAGACCGCCTCGGCAAAGCGAGACGGCGTCATCAGACTGCTCTCTATGTGCACATGCGCATCGATAAAACCGGGAACAGCGTAAAGTCCCCGCGCATCGATCGACTCGCGCGCCTGATAACCAGGGCCCAAGCCGACGATGCGGCCATCTGCCCAAGCCACATCAATTTCAACGAATTCACCGGCAAAAACATCGAGAACCTTGACATGCCGCAGACACACATCGGCCGGCAGCTCGGCGCGCGCCTGACGAATCCCGCGATGCAAACTTTCAAGATCAGGAAAAGAAGTTTTCGACGGCATAAGACTTTCCTCGATTAGGACTGAGGCATCCATTTTTTCTGCAGATCGCCTTCGTTCACGCGGTAGCGCGTCTGGATCATCGTGCCTTCATAGCTCAAGAGCGGCGCGAGCTCGGGATTTTTTAAGACATCGCTGATGCGCAGCAGTTGATTGTCGATGCGCACCATGAGATTCACCAAGCGAATGCCGTGCGAATAGTCTGCATACCAATTGCCGTGCACGAGACTGAGTGGCTGGATCGCCCGTCCGTTGATGCGATGCCAGCCGTAGATCGCGACTTTTTTGGGACGCGCGAGCAGCTGGTTGGTGATGACGACGTCTTTTTTGTGGCCCGCGATCAGGCCGCGCGGCGGTTTGTTGCCGATTTGCGCCTGCACATTCGCATTGTGCCGATAATAAACCGGTGTCGTTACCATCAATCGACTAGCCGGAAGGGGACGCGGGGCGAGGCGCAAGGGGGCGGCCCGGTAGATGGTGTCGACCATTTTTACCGTGGGGAGCATGAGACCAAAGCGGTCCGCCACGCGCTGGGCCGTCACCGGACTCATCGGGATGCGGAGAAAATCCGCGTCGCTGCCGAGTGCCAGATAATCGGGGAGGACCCAGATCGTGACCTTCTTGCTGCGCCCTGAACGGGTCTTGGCGGTGAAGTTGACGGAGACCTGTTTTCGTAGGAAATTCGGCATGTTACCGCGCGTGAGTTCGCGCAGAATAATGGCTTCGCGCGCGCTTTCGTTGGCGCGCGTCAGCTCCTTGGAAAGACCCTGGGCACCGCTCGCCCAAGCTGGCCGTGGCGGTATGGTTCCGGCGATGGGAGGTCGCGAAGGCGGATAGGAGTCGGGGGTGCTGACACAGCTGCTGATGCAGGCAAAAGTCAGAAGCAGCGCGCCCATCCAAAAAAATTTCACCCGCGGTACCCTCCCTAGAACTTGGTGCTCTTCCCCATTGTACGCAAGCTTTCTGAAAAAATCCTTAGTGACTTGAGACGATTACGCCTTTCTGCGGCAGCGTTTTAAGGTTTTTCTCAAGCCTCCCCCGAGAATTGGCGATAGGTCCTTTGATCCGCATTCTCTCTCGTGGCAAAACGCATGCAATTTGGTGTCGAAAGCTTATTTTCGTCTATCCACTCGACGAGTTGGATGCGGTACTCCCTCGTCTTTTTTTCCCTCCTCATCGCCCGCCCCTTATGTGCCCAAGATTCAGAGACTGAAGAGACCATCTGCCGCGACATCGGTGATGTGATCTGCCTGCTCGAGGAACTCTCGAAAGCCGTCGCTCTCAAGGCCAATTTTCCAGCTAAGCTACCGCCACCACAGGGCCCGGGTCAGCCCGGAGTGGGCCGGACCGTCGTCGAACTGCAGACCGATCGGCGCGAGACCAAGTTGCTGGGTGGTGGACCGGGTGGACCGGCAGAAATCACGCTGGTGAATCTCAATCCAGCGGTCAATGTTTGGCTTTTGCTGAAATTGGAATGGTCGCCCCAGAAAATCGAGTGGATGCATCTCGATAATCCCGATGCCGAGACCTCGATCGAACTCAATCCTGCCTTCCCCGGCGGAGTTTGGCTGAAGAACGCCAAGGGTGCCGGCGTCGGCTGTGAGCTCTGGACCCAGGCCTCGCAGTATCCCTTGCGCGCCGCGCGGCAGGCGAATTCACCTTTCGTCGGACTCTGCGATAACCGCATCTACCTCCGCAATCGCATCGATGGCTATCGCACGACCAAAGAATGGGTCGCAGAATTCTTACGCGCCAAAGTCTGGGGCGGTGAAACGATTACTAACATCGTCAAGGAAACCGTCTTCAAAGACAGCTTTTTGATCACCTCGAATCCGCAGAACAGCAAGAAAGCGGGGGATTCGGAATTGCCCAACGCACCGCGCGCGCCGATGATGGGGCCCAACTTCAGCGGCGTCATGCTCCCGACTAAAGATCTCGGGATTGCGCTCAAAGGCGTGGTAGGCGATGAGATGGAAATCGGACGCTGGTATAACACCCGCGATCGCGATGCCGTGTACGTCAGCGTCATCGAACCGCGCGCGATCGATCCCGAACTGCTCAAGAGCTACCGATCTTACGTCAAAGATCTCGACGACGTCGAACTCGGAGCTGTGTCCTATCTGGTCGCCTTCGATATGAGTCAACTCGATTTGTCTTTCGCGCTCGGTACGGATCACCCCGCCGTCGGTTGGTCGGAACGCACGCTTCCCGATGTGAGGAACGATAAGCTCAAAGGGCCCGATGGATTTGATACGACCGACCCGCTGGTCCGCACCGGTTTGATTCCACCTTACGTCGCCGAAAGGATGGTCGGCATTTTCACCGGTGGATTCAAGCGCGATCATGGAGCCTTTCGTTGGGGCGACCTCTCAAAGAAGAATGCTGGTTCCCACTATGGATTCATGGAAAACGGCGTGGTCATCAGCAGTCTGCATCCCGACCTCGCCTCGCTCATCGTCTATCGCGATGGTTCGGTCGAACTGAAGACCTGGACCGATGAGGATCGCGCGCGGCAGTCCCAGATGCGCTTCGTCAGACAAAACGGAATGGCGGTGATTGAAACCGACAAGACTAAAAAAGAAGGCATTCCTGGCAAATATGTCAGCAACTGGACCCTCGGCAACTGGTCGGGATCGCAGGATAGAAAGTTCAGGACCCTGCGTGCTGGAGTCTGTCAGCAGTTCAACAAGGGACGAAAGTTTCTCATCTACGGCTATTTCTCGAGCATGACGCCCTCGGCGATGGCGCGCGTTTTTCAAGCTTACGGCTGTGACTACGCCATGCATCTCGATATGAATGCTTTGGAACACACTTACATGACCGTATACGCCAAGGCCAAAGGCGCGGACCTAACGCCGCAGCATCTGATCAAGGGCATGAAAGTTCTCGACGAACGATTCAAGGGCAACGTCCCTCGCTATATCGGATATCCAGACAATCGCGATTTCTTTTACTTTACGGAGAAGAGTCCGCCGCGATAGGGGAACAGCGTGGAAAAGGTAGATACGATGCCGGTACAGACGTCGACAATCGAAGCAAAAAAAGCCCTCTGCGTAGACTTGGACGGCACGCTTCTTCATTCCGATTCTCTCCAGGAAGCGGTCTGTGCGGTCTTGCGCCGGAACTTCTTCGATATCTTCCGTCTGCCTCTGTGGTTGAGTCGGGGAAAAGCCTATTTTAAACATCAAGTCTACGAGCGGGCCGAGATCGATATCGAACGACTGCCTTACCGTCAGGATCTGATCGAACTTTTGCGCGCGGAACAAAGGCGCGGACGCGTTCTGGTTCTGGCGACGGGCGCCCAGCAGGGTTTTGCGCGTAAAGTCGCCAATCATCTCGAGCTCTTTCAGGAAGTGATCGGCTCGGATGAAACCTATAATCTCACCGGCGAAGCCAAAGCGCAGCGACTCGTCGATCGCTTTGGGGAACAGGGTTTTGATTACGTCGGCAACAGTCGCGTCGACCTGCAGGTATGGAAGCGGGCGGCCTCGGCCTGGGTCGTCAGCAGTGATAAGCAGTTGATTCAAGCGGCCGAACGATTAGCGCCGCTCACCAAGAGTTTTAGCGATAACACGCCGCGGCTCAAAGTCTTCGCCAAGGCGCTGCGGATCCATCAATGGGCCAAGAATTTTCTTATCTTTCTGCCGACTCTCCTGTCGGATCACTTGCTGAATCCTGTGCATTGGGCGCGCGATGGGCTCGCCTTTCTGTCCTTTTCTTTCATTGCGTCCTCGGTCTATATCCTCAACGATCTGCTCGATATCGAAGCGGATCGTCGGCATCCCGACAATCGCAAACGTCCCTTTGCCGCCGGCACGCTCTCGATCGCGACGGGCGTAGGATTGATCCCTGTCTTGCTCACAGCCGGACTCAGCATAGGCGCGTGGCTCTCGCCCGGATATCTGGCTATTGTCCTCGGTTATTTTACGATGACTTGTCTTTATTCCCTGCGTCTCAAGCAGATCGTCATGGCCGATATTATCGTGCTGGCGGTGCTTTATACCTGGCGCGTCCTCGCCGGTGGCGTGGCGACGGGCACGATGATCAGCGAATGGTTTTTGACCTTCGCTCTCTTCTTTTTCCTCTCCTTGGCTCTGCTCAAACGCTGCTCAGAACTCATCCTGATGGAACAAAATCGAGAAAAAAAGAATTCGCGTCGGGGCTATACCGTCACGGATCTTCCCCTGCTCGTGGCCGTCGGCGTGGCCAATGCCTATCTTTCGGTCTTGGTCCTCGCGCTCTATATCAACGATCCCAAAGTGAATGGTCACTTAATCTATCCTCAGGTGCTGTGGGCTATGTGTCCCATTCTCCTCTATTGGGTGAGCCGTATGTGGCTGAAAGCCTATCGAGGGCAGATGCATACGGACCCTCTCGTCTTTGCTCTGAAAGATCGGACGAGTTATCTGCTTGCTCTTCTGACAGGTATGCTTTGGCTCTTCGCGCGCGGCGTGATCTTTCTCCCTTTCGCCTTTTAGTCTTGTGTGTTAGGGTGCAATTTTGGATTTTCCAGCACCAAGGACTAAATATGATCGCAGCTCAAAACTCAGTGGTTTTAATGGATTATACCGTCAAGGACGACGAGGGTAACATGATCGATACCTCCGCCGGTCAGGAGCCTCTGGCTTTCATATTGGGAATGGGTAACATTATTCCTGGGCTAGAGAAGGCTTTCGTGGGCAAGCAAAAAGGCGACGCCTTCGTGGTGCGCGTGAAGCCAGAAGATGGTTACGGCGAACGCGACGATAGCTTGATTGAAATCGTTCCCCGCGCGCAGTTTTCCGGTATCAAAGATCTGCGCGTCGGCATGCAGCTGCAAGCGCAGACGGATGAAGATATGATGGTCGTCACTGTTGTGAAGTTGACCGACAAAGAAGTGACTGTCGATGCCAACCATCCTTTGGCTGGCAAGATCCTCAACTTCGATGTGAAGGTTGTGGAAGTTCGCGGCGCGACGTCGGAAGAACTCAATCACGGCCATGTCCATGGTCTTGGTGGGCACAACCACTGATCTGGTTTTGAAGTTATATGAAAAGGCTGGAAAAAATTAATTTTCCAGCCTTTTTTGTGACTTTGTCTTCATTTTCCCTTTTCAAACCCCTCAAATGACCCAAAATTTTTGGTTCATTCCAGCTTAGGGACAGTTGAGCTTGTAGGCGAGAAGATTGGCTGCCTTTTGAGTCCAAACCGTATCATAGACTAAATCTTTAACAGGTCCCGATTGATGCAGGTGGTTCTCAATGACCCGACAAAGATTTTTAAGAATGACTCGTTCCTCATCGTCTAGGTTTTCACAGATATTCCAAACATTTTGGTCGGGCGGTTGAGGAGATAAAGTATAAGAGTCATCTCCAAAAAGTGACAGTGGTACGGGTTTGTAAGGAGCGGTGCAATCTTCTTTTTCACTGATCACGCTGTTTGACCTTGGCTCCCTTTCAGAGGAACAAGTCGACACCAGTAAAGCCGAAGTAAAAAGTACTTTCTGAAAATTTACCATTGTGATGCCCGTATTTCTGCGTCTATAAAGTCTTCACTTATCGGCGCAAAAAAGGTTTAACAGTAGGATGGTTCTGAAGTTGTCTTGCATGCAAAAAGCATAAGAAATATATGTAAAATCGCGATATTTCTATGCATTCAATCTCCGTATTTTTAATTCTTGGGGTGAATTTGTGGGGCTAAATTAATGTTACCACGATTATGATAAGTTCGCTTCTGGCGAACTAATTTGATTGGCTTTGTTTGTTATTTTTCGCGAAATAGATATGGGATACTGATTCGAGTTGCTCAGTCTATTTTGATTAAAGGCTGGCGGCATTTGTTTATTTTAGGGTCCGGAGTTAGAAGAACTCCGGACTCATGTGTTATCAAAAATTCTCTATTTTTCTCTGTCGATCAAGGATGCGAAGCCAAGGTCTGACGCGAAGCCAGAGTCGCGGCGATGTAGTTATGCTGGGGGACTGTGCCTTCGTCGCTGACGACGCTCGCCATTCCCCGTTGACTCAAGACATCGCGCAGGTCGACGTTTTGTCCGCCTATCTGCATCTCATTAGAAACCAAGCGAATGCCGTGACTGTAGTCGGCATAGTCAGCACTGTGAACGGTCGAGAGAGGCTGGATGGGCTTGGCGTTGAGGCGATGCCAGCCGTAGATGGCGATCGAATGAGGTCTTTTCGCCAAGCGGCGACTCTGCACGACATCTTTCTTGTGGCCCGCGACGATGATGCCGGGACGGGCCGCATTCAAAGCGGTCAGCTGGTTCTGCACCATGCTGTGATGCTTGATGATGTTGCCGGTCGACGCGACGGCTGCGGAGACGGGAACCGGCAGCGGTTTGAGTTTGACTGTGGCAGCCTCGTAGATCTCATCGACCATCTTGCGCGTCGGCAGACTCAGATCGAGTTTGGCCGAAAGTTTTTCGATGCTGTAAAGATTGAGAGGCACGCGGATGTAATCCTGATCGGAGCCGACGGCTAGATAGTCAGGAAGGGTCCAGAAGCGAACGATCTGGCCCTTGTAGGGGCCGCTGGCCATCCTGGTCTCGACGGGCGCGAGCTGCCGCATGAAGGCTGGCACGTTGCCGCGAAGAATTTCTCGCACGATCGCATTTTCGCGTTTGGCTGGGGAATAATTCTCTATTTTTTTGAGAAACGCGGAACCACTGAGGGCCTTGTCCGAACGCATGGGCAAGTTGAGGACATGCTGCCTCGGAATCGCTGTTAAGCTGAGGGCCCAAGTGCTAGCCGTCAAGGCCAGCGTCGCTAATATACTGTTGAGAACTCTCACGGTGCATCCTTTCTCACTATCAGACTCTAAGCGGAATAGCTCACCCATTCTGTGGGTGCCTTCCCAAGTATCAATCCCATCGTCAGCCGCGAGAAAACTTTTAGAATATCTGTATTTGTCAATAATAACATATGTTTGTAGGTGTGATTAAAGCAGCGCGCGCACGCCCGGGAGAGCGTTTTTGAAAGAAGCCCTCGCGAGGCGCGCGCAATTCTTTCGATCGATCAGAAAGGAAGGGCCACAGATGTCAAAAAAAAAGGCCCCTTTCTCAGCCGAGAAAGGAGCTTTTGTTCACCAATGATCAGAAAGCTTATCCAGCGATCTGACTCTTGATAAGAGTTTCCAATTCCGCAGGATTGCGAAGATTGATGCGCTTGTTGTCGAGATAAAAGGTAGGCGTGCCGGTGACGCCTAGGCCATTGACCAATTCACGCGTCTTCTCTGCCCATTCCTTAGGCTCTTTGCTCGCCATGCAAGCATCGAACTTGGCGCCATCGAGGCCAGCGGCTTCGGCGATAGGCTTAACTTTAGAAACGTCATACGCATCAGCGAAAGTGCCCCATGGCTTGCTGAAAGCAGCGTCATGATACTTCCAGAATCCTTCCACGCTCTGCTGCTGCGCGCAGAAGCTGCCTTCGATGATAGCGCCGCTGAGCAGAGTCGGACGCAGAGAGAAGTTGATCTGAACGAATTTGATCTTGTCGCCCATTTTGGTGGTCAGATCTTTGATCTGAGGCGCCATCTGCTGGCAATGAGGACAGAGATAATCGGAAATCTCGACGAAGGTATGGGTCGACTTGAGATTGCCTTGGGCCGGGAATTTTTCGGTCGGGATGTTGACGATCGGCGACGCTGGTTCGGCAGCGATCATCTTGAACTTGCCTTCGCTCTGGAGCTTTTCAAGCGTGGAGTTGAAAGCTTGTGCGCGGCGCTCGTTGCCGAGAATTTCTTTGATGCGGCCCGACAGCTGTTCGAAGGTCGTGCCGGGAGGAACGCGATCTTTGTTGGCTTCAAAGAATTGCTTGGCTTCTTCATCCGTCACGGCAGGAGGAGGCAAGAGCTCTTCGAGGGGTGGCAACTTGTCTAGGGTCGTCAGTTTTTGCTGATCTTTCGCCAGCGCCAAGCGCACGGCAAATTCACGCACTACGGCTTGCTTTTGATTGAAGGATTCGAGTTCGGCCTGGTACAGAGTGCTCTGTAGACTCGTGGGGAGAGCCGCCGTGTCGTAGGTTTTGCCGTCGAATGAAAACCAAGCCGTATTATCTGTGCTGCCCGCCGTAGCCGACATACCTGGTTTTTTTGTAGCGGCGCCTGCCATATAGCCGACTGCGCCTCCGATGCCCAAACCTCCAATAAGAACCGAAACCACCAGACCAGAGTTCATATAGATTGCCTTTCTTTGGATACAGCTGCCTTGCAGAGTTGACGCCAGCAGCCATTTATCATAACCAAAAAGCGATATTTGTGCGAACTGAAAAGAATCGGAGACCGCATGGTGCAGGAGAAGAGGCGCATTATCGAGCTCAGTCTGGAACTGCCAGGTGCCGGCGCGAGCCTCCTGACTTGGCTGCATGCGCGTGGCATCACCGATGTGGTCGAAGCCAGCTGTGATTTTCTCGACGCTGAGAGCGCGGACGAAACGATCGCGGCCCATGGTGACGGGCGCCTCAGTCTCCCCCTCGTCCTCTATAGCTACGATGAGGCTTGGGTCGCTGCGCTGAAGTCTGAGCTCAGTTCCTCATTTGGTCCTGGCCTCCGCATGAACGAGCGCCGCATCGCTGATGAACTGTGGCAAGAAGCATGGGAGCCAGCCTTTCAATTTCTGCTGACCGAACGCTTCGTGATTCTAGGCGAAGAGGACGAGAGCCCTGATACTGGCGCACGCATCACCCTAAGGCTGCGCAGCGGCACCGTCTTCGGATCGGGACAGCATGCGACCACGCAGGCCCTGATTCGACTGCTCGAACAAGAAAACCCCGAGAAGGGCGCACGATTTCTCGATGTCGGG
>CANJJY010000065.1 GCA_947474445.1 Oligoflexaceae bacterium | reverse complement strand
TCGTGGAAGCACTGCCATGGCAAGAAACGCAGCCTTCCGTCGGTGCTTCGTAGCGAGCTTTGCCTTGAGTCAGTTGCGCTGTCGTGTAAGCCTTGATCGTTACCGGATACTGGACCGCAACTCCGTCGATGGTCGCGGTGATGCTGGTGGTCCCGGGAGCCTTGGTCGTATAGCGACGTGCAAAATACTTTTGAGTCGCTTGAGCCCAAACCGGAATCGAGCTCAAAGCCGACGCTGGGATGGTTGCGCTCGCATCATTCATGTAATTTGGGTCGACCTTAAAGGAAAATTCGGCAGCCAGCTTATTGAGACTGGCGACATGATCAGGACGCGCGGCAAACTCGGCGGCCCATTTGCTGAGAAAGGCCTCTTGCGCAGCTTCCGTCGAGAGATCCGGCAGCTTTTCGGCAGCATCAAAATTGGGACTTGCAATAACCGCATAGATCCACATCATCTGGAAGGTCTGACTCCCGTCAGACGAGAATCCAAAGTAGAGGGATTTGCCTGCCTCAGGTTCGGTCAGGGGAAAGATTCCAAAGACAGGTGGATAAAGCTCGAGAAGTTTGGGGGCCGGCGCCGCGGGTGGCGTAACTTCGGCTGGTTTAGACGCCGGATTTGCAGCCGTACTGTTAGCCGCATCGCTTTTGTTCGAATTCTGATCCGCGGTCGCCGTATCTTCTGACTTTTTCTCTTCGACCTTGGCTTTTCCACAGGCGATTGTCAACGAAAGCGAAACGAGCAGCGCGAGCCAAACAGTGGACATACGATTCCCCCTTCAAAGATTGATGATACCAAACTTGCCATTGAGCTTTGAAGGCAACGGGAACGGCTTGGAGGAGAGCGGATCTGGCTTTAGACTTATTGATGCAAGTATTTGGCCATGGATTGCCGTGGTCTAAGGCTTCAAATGTACTTCGGCTTCTCAGAGGTCTTCACCGCCGATGCAGAAGCCTTGTGCGCCATTGACCAAACTATGAGAGGAAACCTTACGTAAGGTAGAGAAAATATGATCGATACAGAATCTTAAATATGTTAAAAATAAAATGAAGCAACCTTTCACCAACGACAGGGAAAGTGCAATGCGTCCTTATCTTCTCGACGAGCTGAAGGCTACTTTTTCACACGATGAACGGCAGGAATGGGTCGATCCTAAGAATATCAATTGGGAGGAACGAGATTTCCTTGCCTGGAAACATCCACAGGCAGGTTATTACTTTGTCTGCGTCCCCTCGCGCGAACGATTGTATGGAATGGTCTTTCGCATGAAGGCAGGGGCGGGCAATCTCTTTGGTCAATGCGATCTCTGTCTCGCAAGCAACGATGAGCAGGGAGTAAAGCTCGCGACAGTTGAAACCGTCGACAATCCGCGGCGGCAAATCGGGCTCCATGTTTGCGCTGACCTAGGGTGTAGTGAGCGGATCCGCGGGCTAAAGGCAGGACTGTTTATGTATGAAACCATTTCCATCGGCAAGCGGATCGAGCGTTTGCAGATGAAAATGGAGAGATTCGCACGGAAAGTTCACGGCGAGCTTCCTTGAAGCAACGTCTCTTCAGGGTAAAGACGAGAGCCGACTTGCTGGCAGCGGACGGAGCTTAAAAGCCAGCGAGAGGCCTTTTTTACCTTGAGTAAGAGATGGGGCTGTTCCATCCAAGCTTAATTTCAAGTCTTTTTTGAAACCACCTCACCTCACCATTTGCCTCATGCGGGGCTCCGAAAAAGCTTTTCTTTGCCACTCAAGTCAACACGTTATACGCCGATAAGGAAGATATCACGACACGTGGGGATTGAGTATGCGTCCAAAATTGATTTTGTTCACTCTCGCCCTGGGCAGCATGCTCTCTGTCTCTGCATGCGGTGGTCGGCCGATTCTCGCGTCGAAGTCAAAGGAAAGCGGATCCAAACCAGCGACGGGGTCAACCATTGACAACTTCACCTCTTACTGTGATACCACGGATTCAGTAGAGATCGCTTATACCGTCCGTCGCTTAAAAAAGCGTCTTGCCGTCGGGAGCTGCGCCGATCTGCAGGTCGCTCTCAACTCTGCCGTCAATCTAACCATCGATGGCGAAGGGATTCGGAATATTGATTTTCTCGCGTTTTTTCCAAATATCACTTCTTTGAGCCTCATCAGGAACAGCATTGTCGATATCTCGGTGCTGGCCAAACTCCCTCTGCTGAGAAGCCTTGATTTGTCCTTCAACCAGCTCAAAGACATTGAACCTTTGACCCAGCTCAGCGATTTGCGTCAGCTGGGAATTTCTGCTAATCCTCTCGAAAGTTTCTCCGCTTTTTCGCAGATGAAGAAGCTGAATTTTCTCAAGGCATCCGATTGCAATTTCAAGAATCTTGAACCTCTTTCTGGACTGACCGCTCTCGAGACTCTGAGTATCGCAGCCAACGGCATCACCGACCTCATCCCCTTAAAGAACCTGTCAAAATTAAAAGTTCTCGATATTTCAAAGAATAGGGATCTGACGCAGATCGATAGCATCACAAAAATTTCGAGCATTACGGCCTTGAGGTTTGCCGAAACAAAAATCTACGATTTGAGTTTTCTCAGTCTGATGCCTCAACTCAAGGAAATCAGTCTCATTCCCCGTGGCGATATGGTCCTCGACCCCATCACTAAGCTGACTCATTTGCAGACTCTCACTATACAATCTCTAAACGATGCAACGGGACCTCTCAATTATGCATTTCTCAATGTCATAGCCCCTCAGCTCGATTCTTTGACGATTATCGATGGGAGTAGCTTCGATCTGAGCTTCGTTCCCAACCTGACTAATGCGACCTCCTTTTCACTCCAATCGACTTCCACTTTACCACTGGCGAGCTTGGCTAACCTGACGAAGCTCAAGGTCCTCGAAGCCTATTTCTCCTCCTGCGATGCGACGACGACTCTTGCTTTGCCGGTCATCGAAACATTCCGCGTCACGTTTGTCGCTTGCCCCTTTGTAACTCCCTTCAGAAATCTCACGACACTCAAAGAACTCGAGCTCGATTTCACGCCTTTCGCGTTCAAGAGCTCTGTCGCTTCCCTGTCTGGCTTGAAAAGTCTTGAGAATCTCACCCTCACCTTCACCGAGCTCACGGACTTGAATTTTGTAGCGAGCATGCCCAAGTTGAAAAGCTTGCACCTATACGGCAGCGTCCTCAATGATTTTAGTCCTTTGACCAAGCTCTCGGGGCTTAAGGATCTGTCTATCGCCCAAAATAGAGATGTAGCCATCGACATCGAAGTTCTCTCTGGTATCAGCACCCTTGAATCGCTCGTTCTCCAAGAGTCACCCTTAGCTAAACACCCTTCATTCGCTAAGATGCCACCCACACTCAAAAAGCTAGAGATTTATAAAACAACCTTAAACGACTGCACAATCTTGTCCAGTTTGAAAAATCTTACTAGTCTGTCCTTGAGAGATATCGGACTAGCCGACTTTTCTTGTGTGTCTGACCTCAGCAACCTTGAATATCTCAACCTTTCCGAAAATGCAGCGATGACGGAATTGCCAAATGTGAAAGCCTTAGCTGATTTGCGCGATATATTCATCTCGAATACGGGCATAAAATCCATCAGCGGACTCGGATCCACCATATTTTTGAGAGTGGCCGAGCTAAATAGCACCGGCGTAGTTTCCCTCGATCCGCTCAAGAGCAGCGCTCGTCTCGGCATAGTGAAGGCCTTTGATACCCCTTTCTATATAGACCCAACTACCAAAGCAAAACTCTGCGTTCAAACGGATCTCAACCAAGGGCTTAGTGACTTTTGCAAGCTTTGAAAATAGTTGATTGGTGGTAGATAGTTTAATCGAAGTACCTGAGGTGAGGTTCCCTTGAAAGACTTGATTCGGCGCAGATTAGTTTACGTTGAAGCTGACCAGGCCATGATCGATGTCGTGCGCACCATGCGCGACGAGAACATCAGCAGCGTACTCGTCTTGAACAAGGAACGTCTGGTATCCGGCATCGTCACAGAAAGAGATATCGTTCAAAAGTTCACCCTCATCGAAGGGCAAAGCAAAATGTCTGCGAAAGTCGCGGCCTTCATGACGCGACCCGTTCAATGCGCTCGCCTGTCTCATCTCGATGAGGACGTCCGCGAGCTTTTCTTTCAAAAACGACTGCGGCATTTTCCGGTGACGGTCGACTCCTTACATGAAAATGATATCTTAGGCATGCTCACCGTCACGGATATGTCGGGTGCCTACCTGCGTTCCTCTAAGCTTCGCATGCAGGAAAAGGACAAGAAGCAGAATGAGCCCCTCGTCGTGATCGCGCGAGAAGAGAAGAGCCGGACTCATTATAAGGCGCTATTTGAAGCCCTTCGCTATCTTCCTATTGCCGGTTTGGATAAGAGTAAGCTGATCAAACAAGCGGTTGATTACGCCTATCCTCTAGTCTTTGATATACACGGGATTCCCTTTGATGAGATCAAACAGGATATCGTGCGACTCAAGGAACACAAAGGAGTCTTCATCATCCTGAGTTCTCAAGCCAGTCTGGTCGAGCCTTTGCGAAAGGTACTCAATCAAGACCAGCAGTTCGTTGCCCTCAAACCTCTCGATATCAGCTATCTCCTGTCTCTCTTGGCCAGCATTCAAAAGGCCGAAAGCAAAGACAAGACCAGATCCGAAGCATCCTGATCGCTTCGCCTGGACTCGTCGCTGTCGCCTTCCTTTTCATGCGAAGAAATAATTTGGTTATGGTAAGATCGAACATACTCATATACCGCAATGTAAGACACTCGAAAATATCTCAACCATTTAATTTTATTGAATAATATGAAGCGCTCCAGGCTCCTCGGAAACTTTTCTTTACTCCTATCTTTCTCGATCCGATTCCCTTCCATAAGCGTGAATGCACGAGCATTAGGGAGATCAAACGCATGTCGATCCGCAAACGAACAGCTTTACTCATTCTGACAACCCTCTGTGGGCTGGTCGGGCTCCTTTACGGCATCGCCCGCACCGTTTTAGAGGATGGCTTTCTCCTCCTTGAGCAACGCGAAGCTCACATCAACGTCGAACGCGTCCGCAACGCCTTGGACGAACAACTCAATTTCATCGCTTCCAAAGCGCAGGACTGGGCTGTGTGGGATGATACCTATAAGTTTGTCCAGGATCACAATGCAGCCTATATCGAATCTAATATTTCTGAAAATACTTTGAGCAATCTCAAGATTCATATGCTGGTAATCGTCAACAATAAAAATGAAATCGTTCAAGCCATCCAGAATATGAACCCTGAAGTCCCGGCGATGCAGCCGATCACGCCGAACGTCGAGC
The DNA here is from genome assembly GCA_947474445.1 of Oligoflexaceae bacterium. GTDB lineage: Bacteria > Bdellovibrionota_B > Oligoflexia > Oligoflexales > Oligoflexaceae > Oligoflexus. The sequence goes on along the minus strand of CANJJY010000065.1, from coordinate 9,001 downwards.
GCCTAATCAAAGCGGGAACCCTCTTCGTCACACACGGGGCCAATACCGACACTCACAAAGGCTTGGTGATTCTCCCTGAGGGTCCTCTTCTCGTCGTCAGCAAGCCTATCGTCCCAACCAACGTCGAGGGTGAAATCAAGGGAACTCTCATCTTCGCCAAATTCGTCGATGCCGCAACTGTTGCCCGCCTGTCAGAAGTGACGAAACTCCCCATCGAAGTGAAAACGCGGGAACAAGCTAGCGAATTCCCCTCGTTTGACCAGGCCTTTAAGCTCCTCACAAGCGCCTCGCCGAGTCGTCTGGAAGCGGCATCGCCTGAGCTCCTCCATGGATTCACTCTTTTTCACGATGTCGAGCAAAAGCCTGCCCTCGTTTTGCGTATCGATATGCCGCGCGAAGTCCTCAAACAGGGCCGTCATACGATTGAAACGATGATCCTGGCGATAATTTCAGCTGGATTGATCTTTGGCCTGATCATCTTTGGCCTTTTGGAAAAGACGGTCGTCGCTCGCATCTTGAATCTCAGCCGCACCGTGACGCGCATCAGTGCGAGCTCTCGGTCCAAGGATCGCGTGCAAGACCAAGGACGCGATGAGATTCGTTTTCTCGCCGATTCGATCAACGGCATGCTCAATACGATAGACGAACGCAACCAGCAAATCCGAAATATCTTTGACAATGTCTCGTTCGGTCTTTTCATTTGCGACAAGAACATGATTGTCGCTCCCGGTGTGACCCAATCGTGCCACGAGCTCTTAGATCAGGCTGATATAGAAAACAAAAATCTGGCGACCCTCCTCGGCCTCGACCCGGTCCCGGCCGAGTGGATGCTGACCATCTACCAGCAGATTTTCGATGATTTTATGCCAACCGAAGTGACCTTAGCCCAGGTCCCGAATAAATTTTTGGTCAAGGGACGCTACCTCAAATTAGAAGGCAAGCCCCTCAAAAACGCGCAGGGTGAGATCGATTCGGTCCTCTTCAGTATCAGTGATGTCAGTAAGCTCGAAGAGGTGGAACGCGACAACCGCGAGCACCGCACACTGGTCAAGATTCTAAAAGCACCCCAAGCCTTCACGGATTTCCTGAAGGACGCTCGCTGTCAATTCACCGATATCCGAGAAGCCTTGGGCAAAAAGAATCTGAATGCCGTGAAACGCCCCCTGCATACTCTGAAGGGCAACTATTCCGTCTTTGACCTTATGGATATCGTTCACACCATCCATGCCATCGAAGAGAAGGAAACGTTCGCTGATGCGGAAATCGATCAAATCGAAGAAGAGACGCAGAAGTTCCTCGATAAAAACCGCGATATTCTCCAGATTCGTTACGACGAGCCGGCCGAACCCAGCTTTACTCTCGCCGAATCTCAGCTGGTCCATCTCGAACAAGCTCTCAGCCCCTTCACCGCTAAAGACCCTGGGCTGAGCTCGGTCCTCGAGGAAGTGAGTCGCCTGCGTCGCAAACCGGTCCGCGAGCTCTTAGGACCCATCAATGAGTTGGTCAAGGGACTCGCCGATCGCCTCTCTAAATCAGTCCGTCTCGAGACCAAGGGATTTGACCTGAGGCTAGAACCCAGCCTCATCAAACCGGTCGTCGACATTTTGCCCCATCTCATTCGCAACTCGCTCGATCATGGCCTCGAGGTTGCTTGGGATAGAAAAGGCAAACCCGAGCAGGGGCGTCTCTCGATAAGCTTTGAGGATCAAGGCACGCACGTGCTCGTCAAGGTATCCGACGATGGACGCGGTCTCAACCTGGATGCACTGACTCGCAAAGCTTTAAGCCTAGGCGTGATCAAAGCGGACGAAGTGAAGTCGCTGAGCGCAGCGGCCAAGGCAGATCTCATTTTCAGAGATCAGCTGAGCACGGCTGAAAGCGTGAGCGATATTTCGGGCCGAGGCGTTGGAATGGGCGCGGTCAAGGAAACCATAGAGAAGGCCGGCGGTGAGATGAAGATCATCAACATCGAAGGCAAAGGTCTCACGGTCGAAATGCTCCTCAAGCGTCAGATCGCATCATCATCGATGCCAGCGCGCAAGATCGCCTAGTTGCCGCGCCTATCGGCGCGCCATCTTGATTAGATTACCCGGCCAGAGACGCTCAAAACGGGTCTGGCCGCCATTCCCCCTCCCTTTCAATCCCGCATGAGCCGTCTTTTTGTTTTCCTTCAGCAGCGGAACCTTTATGATGCAGGCCTTAATCGAGAGGGCTGGGTCTACTGCAAACCTTTGCCCGCCCCCTGTAGAGGAGAGAATCATGGAACATGCTCAAGTGACAAAAAAAGTTTATTTCGATGTACAGATAGGTAAAGACAAGCCCGAGAGAATCGTTATCGGTTTGTTCGGTGACGTGGTCCCCAAGACCGTCGAGAACTTTCTCGCTCTCTGCGCAGGCGATAAAGGCCAAACCAAAGCCGGCGTGCCTTTGAGTTATAAAGGCAGCAAGTTTCACCGCATCATCCCTAACTTTATGATCCAAGGCGGAGACTTTACCCGCGGCGACGGCACCGGCGGTGAGTCGATCTATGGCGCCAAGTTCAAGGACGAAAACTTCACTCTGAAGCACGAAGGTCCCGGTTACTTAAGCATGGCCAACGCCGGCCCCAACACCAACGGCTCGCAGTTCTTCATTACGACCGTCAAGACTCCTTGGCTCGATGGACGGCACGTCGTCTTCGGTCAAGTCGTCGAAGGCATGGACGTAGTGAAGAAAATTGAGGCGCAAGGCTCTGATAGCGGTCAGCCCCGCACCGAAGTCGTCATTTCTGCGGCTGGCGAACTCTCCTAAGTGCTTTCTCGGGGTCCTTTTCAAGATCGCCCCCTTTTAACTCTTCTCACCTGACGGTGAAGATGGGAGTATCGGAAGCATCTGATCCTCAGAGTTAAAAGGATAGAGAAGGAGAAGGACCGTCATGTCACCGCAATATGTCCCCTCATTTCAGGGCACTCATTCCTATATCGCATCCCCCGAGCTGCAGGAAATCGTCAACGTCGCCTGCGATCTGGGGCGGCCTCTGCTGATTCGCGGCGAGCCCGGCACCGGAAAAACCGTGCTGGCCACGGCGGTTGCGGAAGCCCTTAGCCTTCCGCTCTTATCCTGGCACATTAAATCCAGCACCAAAGCTCAGGATGGGCTTTACGTCTACGATACCGTGCAACGTCTCAACGATTCCCGCTTTGGCAGCGGCGATGTCAACGACATCAAAAAATATATCAAGTTGGGGCCTCTCGGCCAGGCTTTCCGTTCCCCCGAGCGCAGTATCGTGCTGATCGATGAGATCGATAAAGCTGATCTCGAGTTTCCGAACGACCTACTCCATGAACTCGATGCCATGAGCTTTTTCATCCCCGAAACGGGAGAAACGATCAAGGCGGTCCAGCGCCCTATCATCATCATCACGTCCAATGCTGAGAAAGAGTTGCCCGACGCTTTTCTCCGCCGTTGTGTCTTTCACTACATCAGCTTCCCTGAGGCTGAAGAGATGAAAAGTATCCTCAAAGTGCATCATCCCGACGTCGAAGGTAAACTCATCTCGCAATGCCTCGTGCGTTTCTATTGGCTGAGAGATCAACTGGAGATCAGAAAAAAACCTTCGACCAGCGAATTGGTCGATTGGATCGGCGCTCTGGTTCGCGGTGGGATCGATGCGGCCCGGCTGGAAAAAGATCTACCCTTTCTCGGCGTACTGCTGAAAAAAGAGAGCGATCTACAAGCCTTTCGCAGTGGTTTTCGCAAAAACTCTCGCTATTAGCCGGGTTACCCATGTTTATCAATTTTCTCTACCAGCTGCGCAGCTATGGGCTCAAGGTATCGGCAAATGAGTGGTTGGTTCTGCTCGAAGCTTTGGACCGGGGCCACGCTGCGGAATCTTTCACGCGCTTCTATTACCTAGCTCGGGCGATCTGCTGCCGGACTGAACTGGATTATGATGCCTACGATCGCTGCTTTCTCGCCTTCTTTGAGGGCATTGCCGGCGATACCCATCTCAAAGAACAGATGGATGAATGGCTGAAAAATGCCAAGCTGCCCAGGCCGCTGAGCGAGGCCGAGCGCGATGCCTTGAAAACCATGGATCTCGAGTCGCTCCAGAAAATGTTTGAAGAGCGCATGAAGGAGCAGAAAGAAAGGCACGATGGCGGCAACAAATGGGTCGGCACGGGCGGCACCAGTCCCTTCGGAAACAATGGTTTTCATCCCTCTGGCATCCGTGTAGGCGGAGAAGGTCAAAACAAGAGTGCCATGCAGATCGCCAGCCAGCGGCAATTTCAGAATCTCCGCCGCGACCTGATCCTCGATACGAGACAGATAGGATTGGCTCTACGCAAGCTGAGACACTGGGGCCGCGAGGGTCTACCAGATGAACTCGACATAGATTCCAGCATAGAAGCAACGGGCAAGAACGCCGGCGATATTCAACTCGTGTTTCGCCCCGAACGCAAAAATCACTTGAAGCTCCTCCTCTTGATGGATGTCGGAGGCTCGATGACCTACCATACGCAGGTCTGCGAGCAGCTCTTTTCTGCTGCCCATCAGAGCGGACACTTCAAAGAGTTTCGCCATTATTATTTTCACAATTGCCCCTACGACGATCTGTACACCGATGTGGACCAAAACGAGAGCATTCCCACCAAAGAAGTGCTGCTCAAGCACGATCCGAGCTGGATGGTTATCTGGGTCGGCGATGCAGCGATGAATCCGGCGGAGCTGACCGAGGTGGGCGGAGCGATCGATTATTTTCAAAGGAATCAAGAACCAGGACTGCAGTGGATCATGCGCATTAAAAAACATTTCCCTTTCACCGTATGGCTCAATCCCGAACCGCCTGCCTACTGGATGCGAACGTCCAATCAAATGATTCGCCAGGTCATACCCGACATGTATCCTATGTCGATCGACGGCATTGAACAAGCGGTGGTCAGCCTCAAAAAGCAAAAGCAGAGAGGACGAACCTAAAGCCTGCTTGCATCGCTCGTCTCTGCAGCATCTGTTTCGATTTGTGCATGGCGGTGGATCACCCGATCACCGAGATATTTGACCAGCCAGATTCTTTCGATGATGGGATAAGAGGCGACGATGGGCAGGAGACAAAAACCTGCGCGGGAGCCTCCTTTTCAGGGCGTCTGCCATCAAAATCTTTAAAAAAATATTTGTCACGCGATAAGTATCAAGATTTCGAAGTGTTAAGGGTAAGATGGAAAAGATTTATACTGAGACGAACGAATGTCCGAAGAACCTCTTGAGGCTGACGAGATCATCGCTCCGTTGGGTGTGCCTCCACTCTACACATATAGAGATAAAACACGATGAAAAGCCCTCATGCATATTCTATCTCTCTCCTATTCCTTATCCTTTTTCTCGGCTGCGGCCGTCACTCTTCCAAAAAATCCAATTCATCGCTCAGCAGTGAGGTCTCCTCCGAGTATACCGGCTCCCTCGCTGCAACGGGTCAGATGCGACGCCTCTCTAAAATCGAACTCGATCATACCGTCAGCGCTTTACTCGGTCACGATGGTCACTTAGCCCTGCTCTTGCCGCCCGACGATGAATCGATGGGCTATACCAACGGTAAGAATCTCGGCATCGTTCAACTGTTTATCGACCAATGGCAGCTGTTCGCGCAGCAGATCGCGACGACCGGCACGCAGTCTGGTTCGCCTCTGGCGAGGGAATTTGAAGCTTGTCTGCCTGCGCAAGGTGAAGCCATGTGCGCCGATCGCTTTATTCGATCATTTGGCAAGAAGGCCTTTCGGCGGCCTTTGTCCGACCAAGAAGTCTCTGATTTCCAAAAAGTCTATGCCAGTGGCAAGATCCTCGGCACAAACCTCCAGGGTCTGGAACTGATCGTCGAGGCCTGCCTTCTCTCGCCATCTTTTCTCTACAGAACGGAGCTCGGAGCGGAAGCGGTCGCCGTCGGCGCTACCTACGATCTGAGCCCCTATGAATTAGCTTCTTCACTGGCCTATACCCTGACGAGCTTTCCACCTGACGCCGAACTCATGGAGGCGGCTGATTCGGGAGCTATCCTCGCGGCCGACGTCCTTCAGAAGCAGGCGGAAAGACTCCTCGCCTCCCCCCGAGCCCTCAATATCTGGCGTGACTTTGTCTTTGAATGGCTCAGGATTAAACAGGTCGATTCCATCAACCGTCTGCATCCCTTGTTCTCAAGTGAAATGCCGGCCGCTTTCCGTCAAGAGACGGAAGCCTTTATCGACTCGGTCTTTACCGAGGGCCAAGGCTCTTTGATCAGTCTGCTCGATGCCGATTATAGCTTTCTCAATTCTAAGATAGCCGTCGTCTACGATGCGCCCGCGCCTCAAGGTTCGGCGGTGAGCCGAGTGGGACTCAACGCAGGCGAGCGCCGCGGCATCCTCACGCAAGGCTCCTTTCTCGGCGTCCACGCGCAGATAGCTGGCAGTGCCCCGGTTCGCCGTGGTCACGTTATCCTCGAAAGACTCTTCTGTGAGAATTTGCCCGCCCCCCCTCCCGGTGTCGCCGTCGTGCCTCAGGAAATCCCCAATGCCACGACGCGTGAACGCTTTGCGGCTCACTCCTCGCAGTCCTCTTGCCAAGGGTGTCATGTGCAGATGGATGCGATTGGCTTTGCCTTTGAACATTACGATGGTATCGGGCATTTTCGCACCATGGAAAATGGCAAATCCGTCGATGCTACGGGCGCGCTCGCCGACACCACGGCGGCACCTGGTAGCTTCTCCGACGCAATCGAGTTGATCGATCACATCGCGCAGAGCGAAAGAGTGCACGAGTGCGTAGTCAAGCAGATGTTCCGCTACAGTATGGGTCGACACGAAGGAGCCCTAGACCAGTTGCTCATCGCCGACAGTTTAAGCAGAGCAAGCGCTAACGCCATGGACCTGCGGCAAGCGCTCCTGGCCTTTGTCACTTCTCAGCAGTTCAAGCAACGCATCAAGACAGGTTTATAAGCCATGAAAAAATCGAAGCTCTCGCGCCGCTCCCTTTTAAGTCTCTCGACCCGCTTTGCGGGACTCGCCCCCTTCCTGAATCTGATGGAGGAAGGTCTTGCGCAGGGGAGCGCGCCGCGGCTTCGTTTCCTTGGCATCTTCACGCCGCACTGCGCTTCCTCAAACCTCTGGTTGCCGCGCGGGAGCCGGACTAATTTTGATATCTCTTTTGCCAATTCCGTCTTGGCCCCCTTGGCCCCTTTTAAGAGCAAACTGATGGTGATCGACGGTCTCGGCTATCGCATCCTCTACGATCAAAGTACACCGCACTCCGGTCACGAGGGTGGGCTCGTGACTGCTTTTACCGGCAGCGAAGCGGTCGTCAAAAACGGTAGTCTCTACGCCAAGTCGGAATCGATCGACCAATACCTCGCCGCCCAACTCGGGGCCTCGACCAAATTCTCTTCTTTCAATTTCGGTGGCGTCATCAATGGAGGAACGCAATACGATACCTATGTCTTCGGGCCGGGAGGTTCGCGCATAACTAACTCGAACCAACCCCAGCAGAGCTTTGATACGCTCTTTGCCGGCTTGTCGCCGACGCCAAGCAAAGGGCCCGATTTGCGGCTGCAAGCCAAGCAGAGCGTCCTAGATTTTCAACGGGCCGACCTCGAGCGATTACGGGCTCGCATCGGCGCCGAAGATTCGGCCAAAGTCGATCAGTTTGCGACGGCCTTGCGCGAGATCGAGCGTCGGCTAGCCTCATTGCCGACGGTAGGGTGCACGATCCCCCTAAGGCCAGCGAAGACCTACGATACGACCGGTTTTTCCAAAGACAGTCGCGATCTGATTCGTCTTCATAGCCAAATCCTGGCGCAAGCCTTCGCCTGTGATCTGACGCGATTCGCGACCTTTGGGATCAGCCCCGGACAAAGCGCCCCCTGGTTGCCGGGCCTTGAATCCTTTACCGACGTTCATGAGCAGATTGCGCACACCTATGATCCTGCGAATCCCGCATCTGTCGAGCGCTTGGCCAAGCTCCAGCTCTGGTATTCCGAGCAGGTCGCCTATCTGCTGTCGCTGCTCGACAGCATTCAAGATGTCGATGGCCGTACCGTTCTTGACAACACGATCGTCTATTGGACGACTGACGTCGGTGAAACGGCAGGGCATGGCAACACGCAAATGCCGGTCGTCCTCGCGGGCGGCGCGGGGGAGGTGGCGAAAATCATGAAAATGGGCCAATTCGTATCGCTGCAAGCGAATCGGAGCGATAGCCCGGCCAACGCCATTCCTCACAACCAACTCCTCACGACCATCGCCCGGGTCTTTGGCCTGCCCCTCAATAGTTTTGGCGATCCTCGCTATACCGGAGCCTTGAATCTTCTTTGAACGCGCGCCGAGTGGAAGTCGCTCGCCTAACCTGTCATAATGAAGGGAACTGAATCTTTTCATGATTGGATAGTGGGCTATGCTGATTCCCATGTCACCGCTTCTGAACCGCTGCTTCTGCATTCTGGGCCCCTGGTTCCTCTGCATCTTCCTAATGGAAGGCTGTGAGGACAAGAAGGCTTTGAAGGCTGCTGCTTACTGGCCTACAGTCGAAAGAAAGCCTGTTTCAGATATTCAGGAACAAAAAGAATTTTTTGCTTCTCTGTTCGGAGGATCGACTTTTCTCACTCAATGGGCGGAAATCGATACCTATCGTAGTGGTGTCACCGATGCTTCGAGGTTTCCTTATCAAGACTTTTGGTATGCCGAGAGAAACGGTGGAACGAACGCAAGGGGTGCGCTCGATGTTTACGATCGCGCCTTTCATGGTGGTCAGGCTTTAGCAGGCGATTGGGAAGCCGTCAATCATCACGACACCGAAGAGACCTGGTCCGGGCACTGCAACGGTGTGTCGGCGGCGATGACACGCTATCAAAATCCCAAGCACAGCGTCTTTCGACCCAAGGGATGCGTGCCTGGAAACGTTGCTTGTGTCGAGTTCAAACCTGAAACCATTAGAGCCTTGCTCGCTGAGATTGGCCAAAACGTGGCAACCAAATTCATCGGTGGCGGTCGATGCCGGAATC
>CANJJY010000064.1 GCA_947474445.1 Oligoflexaceae bacterium | reverse complement strand
GTGGTCGAACCTTGGGACTTCTTCAATTTTTCCGTCGATTATTGGTCCGCCAAGATCAAGGACGTGATCAATCAGGAAGAATTGGACAAATTAGTCGACAAAGAAGTGGCCGGCCAGTCGACTGGTGCCTCGCAGATTATTCGTGGAGCTGACAACAGAATCTCCAGAATAGAGAATTCCTACTCAAATCTCGGCAGTCTTCAATCCAAAGGGTTTGACATCGCAGCAAACCTCACTTTTCATGATGCGGGCTACGAATACGGACTCTCGAGCAGCTATTCGCGCGTCATTTCTCGGAAAGAGAAACCTACCTCCAGTGATCCGGAAGAGGAAGAAGTCGGCTCGTATCGGTTTCCCCGTTACAAGTTGGGCAACTCTGTTTTCTTCAAAACGGGCGTTCATAACGCAAGCTTTGACGTCTCCACCACGGGTCGTCAGGAATCTTCTCTGTTCAAAGAAGATCCTAGTTTTGGCTATATCTCGCCCGAGTCTATTTACAGTGTGAACTACGGTTGGGCCTATTCCGACCGAGGTTCCCTGTCGCTTGGCGTCTATAACATCGAGAACCGCATTCAGACTCTTCATGTGGTCGATAACGAAACGCGCGAATTGGATTTCTTGCAAGAGCGAGCTGATTTCCGCGGACGACAGTTTCAGTTTGGAGTTCGGCAGGCTTTCTAATGGTTGGCCTAGAACATAGGGAAGAGGGCGCGGTGGCAATCACCGCGCCCTCTCTTTTTTAATGTAATTCTTGCTTATTCGGGGAAAGAGTATTTGATCGTGACCTTCGACGCTGGGTCAACCTCTGTGTTCAGGGTAACAGTCGCACCCTCACGGCTGTAATCGAGCGTCGGTTCGCCATCGACCCAAACCTGCCATGTGCCAGCCGCGCGGGCATCGATCCCATCCATCGTGAAGCTGCCTTGAGCCGTACGGTATTTGTACTTAAACACAAAGTCGACGGGCGAAGTCGAAGCGCAGTTTGAAACCACGGCCGTCGATTGGATCTCGACTCCGGTGGTGCCCTCGCAGGCTCCCTTGGTGATCATGATGGATCCACTGTTCTCGATGGCGGTATGTGGCAAAGCAAAGGTCCGCGGCATACCGTCTGGTGCACGATACTGCAAGCGCAGGACTTTGCCCGGAACATGGTCGGTAGCTTTGATCGTCACGATGCCGTTCAGGAGGTTAAAGACCAGGGGGTTGGTCCCGTCGAGCAACTCGAAATCACTGGCTCCCGCATTGATCGGCAGCGGATAGGCCAACTGAGGTCCTTCGCGATAGGCAAAGCTCGTGGCAATTTCGGCGTTATCGATCGGTGGGTTGGTAAAGACAAGTTCTTGGCTGGCCTTGTCGTAAGTATAGGCTTTGGTCGCTACACCATTGACCATCACAGTAAGACTGCCGTCGAGAGCTTGCTGAGTTAGCTTAAAGCGGGTTTGCAAAGGCATATTCAATCGATAATCGATCATGATGTCGGCGAGGGCTGGCGGTAGATCGACGAGAGTCACCTTGGAACCGGCGACGGTGTATGCGCCAGCGCCGAGGAGGGTGCCGTTGACTTTGACCGCCACAGTTCCGGGGGCCGGTTCATTGCCGAGCATAAATTCTTTGACGAGAGGAGCAGCGGCCACCTGATAAGAAGCGAGCAGCTGCGAACCGGAAGGCGGTTCTTTGCCAGCGTTGAAGGTAATGACCTTGCCACTTAGGGTATAGTCGACAGCAGGTACGGCTTGTTCCGTTCCATTACTCAGTTTGAGTTTGACCGTTAAGGTCCCGGCTAAAGGCGTATCGGCCAACTGGAAAGATTTGCCGAGCAACGTCGCGATATTAGCTGAAATGCGATTGAGAGTCGCCGAATAGGAAGAGTCACAGATGTTGCCGTAATTCACAGCGCCGGCAGCCTTGTAGGTGACCAGACGCCGATACTGAGTCCCGATGTTGCCTGCCGTCGAACAGAGAGGAACAGCGGGATCCACGGTCGGATCAAAGATTCCGTAGATGCCTGCATTCACTCCGATGGTCCGGCCCATTGTTTTTTCGATATAGTCGATGAGAAAAGTCTCTTTAGCCCAAGGACTCGTACCGCAATTGAGTCCGTCCTTACTGCAGTTGTCTTCGTCCGACACGATGAGAACGGCCAGCGTCGCGCTGGAGCGCACCCAAGGGGCTTCTGGACAGGAGATACCCACGACAGATTGCAAAACACCTCTTTCAGAACTCGCTCCGTTTGTGCCTGCATTGATAGCGGCCTGGAATTTTGCGGATGCATCGCCATCAGTGGATTTGATAAGTTTTAAGACGCAACTGAAGTCGCGAAGGTCCGTGCCGGCAGTACCTGCTTTCTGCATGGCGGACGTCGTGATCACGCCTATCTGCCAATCAGTATTGGTCAGCGACACGAGAAGGGCCCCCATCTTGGAGCCAAAGTTGGTTTGCTCGTTTGACATCGAGCTGGAGTTGTCGATCACAACTAAGATATCAACCGGCTTGGCCGTCGTTTGACTCTGCGTTTCGTTGGCTGGAGCGCCCTGCCGGAAAGCCTGCGAGGCTTGAGTCCGCGAGACTTGAGTAGCTTTCTCCGTGACGGTTTTATTGATATCGACCAACTTGAAGTCCGTTGATATCGATTGGGGATTGATCGTGAAGTTGAAGCTATCTTCCTTAACCGTCGAAGCTTCAAAGGAACTGAGAAGGGAAGCGGGCTGACCTCCGACTGCGACGGGCAAAGTCGACTCAGAAGTCGGGACCGCCGTACCGCGCGGTAATTGGGGATTCGCATCATCAGAGGTCAAAGCCTTGCCAGCCGCGCCCCCTTTAAATTCGCTCTCTGCGCAAGAGGCCGCGATTAAGCTCACCGTGACAAGCTCGATGGCGACTCGCTTGAGAGAAAGAGATGAAGTGAAAGACATGTTGCGGCTCCTCGTATGTGGTCAGACCCCCGAAAGCATTCCATGCGTATGATATGGTTCCATGGAGTGCCTAACTCACTTATCGGAACCCCTGTTTGGAAATTTAAGACTTCGGTTTCTTGATCGAGATCGCCTTTCATTTCAGCGATTAAGATCAGCTCTTTAATACCGTAATAATGTGGAGTTGCGCGATTAGGAGCGATTTAGAGCCGCGGAAGGATGCGCCCTTATGATCATGACATCGAAGAAGCTCTAAGATGTTGCAAATATTGATGTATATCGACTTTTAAACTGGAAATGACGAGCTAAAGCAGAGTAATCTCGGCCTTAATGTGGTAAACCATGCACCGAGTAAGGTTCCTTGGGCGAATCGACTCGTCCTGTTCGACTAAAGAAAGAGGTAATCCGTGGCTAAGCCAAGCGATAAAATTCCCAAACTGCTTGTTCGCAATACGACGCCAGCGGACTTCGAAGGGATTCGGACTCTCTATGCCCGGGTCTATCCGCAGTTTGCCAATTACAGCCACGAGATGCTCCTGGGCCAATTGAATAACTTTCCGCAGGGACAGTTCGTCGCGATCTGCGATGAAATCGTCGTGGGTTTCTGCTGCACATTCCGTATCAGCGGCCGCATCGCCCTGGAACCTCACGCCTGGGACGAGATTACCGGCGGCGGCTTTGCGTCGCGGCATGATCCCAATGGCGAACTCCTCTATGGAATGGAACTCTTCGTCGATCCCGAGTATAGGGGCCTTCGCATCGGCCAACGCCTCTACAACGAGAGAAAGAAGCTGTGTCAGTATTTGCGACTAGCCGGGATTGTGTTCGGCGGGCGCATGCCTGGACTCGCGCGGCGGATCAAAGATGTCAAAACCCCCGAACAATATCTGGCCATGGTTCAGCAGAAAAAGCTGCGGGATATGGTCCTCACCTTTCAATTGCGCAATGGCTTTGAAGTGCTGGGTCTCCTCAAGAACTACGTGCCGAGCGACAAAGAATCTTTAGGGTACGCGGCTCACCTCCTCTGGCGGAATCCCCAGGTGTCGATGTCACAGGTAACGACGCAAGAAGCGGCCGGGCGCATGCAGGATTCAGTTCGCATCGGAACGGTTCAATACCAGCAGCGCCGCATTGCATCGTTTGAAGAATTCGCCAAACACGTCGAGTATTTTGTCGATGTCGTGGCTGATTATCGCGGTGATTTTGTGGTGTTTCCCGAACTTTTTACCCTTCAGCTGCTGTCCTGCGAGCCAGAAGAGCTGCCGCCTGCCCAGGCGATCGAAGCTCTCACGCGGCACACTGAGCCCTTCAAAGAAATGATGGGCGAGCTCGCGATCCGCTATAACATCAACATCATCGGCGGATCCCATCCGACCAAAGTGGAAAGCGGCGAGGTGCAGAATATCTCCTACGTCTTCCTCCGCGACGGCAGTATCCATGAGCAAGTGAAGATCCATCCCACGCCGAGCGAGAGGTTTTGGTGGAATATCCGGGGAGGATCCGAGGTCAGGACGATCAACACAGATTGCGGACCGATCGGCGTGCTCATTTGCTACGATGCCGAGTTCCCCGAACTCGCCCGTCACTTGATCAATCAAGGCGCTCAGATCTTGTTTATTCCCTTCTGTACGGATGAAAGGCAAAGTTACCTCCGCGTCCGCTACTGCGCGCAAGCCCGTGCCGTGGAGAATCAGTGCTATGTGGCCATGGCGGGAAATGTCGGCAATTTGCCCGGCGTGAGCAATATGGATATTCAATATGCGCAGAGCTGTATTTTAACGCCCTGCGATTTTCCCTTTGCCCGCGATGGCATCGCCGCAGAAAGCGAGCCTAACGTCGAATCAGTCGCCATCGCTGACGTTCGCCTAGAAAACCTCACTTCGGCGCGGAACGCGGGGACCGTGCAGAACCTCAAGGACAGACGCTTTGATTTGTACGGGATTCAGTGGAAGAAGCCTCAGCGGCGCCCCGTTCTTCCCACCAGCGAACAGTAGAGGTCTTTGACCTCAGGTTTTGGCCAGAAACGCCGACATTCCTTGAGCAAGATTTCAGTTGAGCGAAGGAATTTCGGCACGTTTCTCAAACTGAGGCAAAAAACCGTGATCGCGACAAAGCTTTTAGCCACTTATATAGCCCTTAGTCTGCTGGCAAGCTGGGGCTGCAGCAAGAAAAAATCAAAATCAAATGCCTCCATCACCGTTTCTTCGGCCGTAACCGGCGCCGGTGAGAATGTGCTCTTGAGCAAAGCCGCCGAGGATGCGGCTCTCGCCATCACATCTCTCGATCTGCTCGGTCTCAATATGGGAACGGCGACTCCCTTGCGTCTCGCGTCGAATGACTATGCGGCCGATAAGGTGCGATTTAATGTCCAAGACGATGCCTTGGATTCCTTGCGTCTCAGTACCGGCATTCTTTGCTTCTTGAATCAAGCGGCTTCGATTGAGATGGTCAACCTCGGAACTTATCTCGCTCTTGCCGACGAAGATGCCTGTTTTCACCGAGGGGATCGCGATGTTCTAGAATCCCAATCGGCAGGTCGGACTAGACATCTGCGGACCATGACAGTGACGGCGAGCAGACTCTCCAAGCTGCATCCTCTCGTCGTCAAAGCCTGGTTCACCATTGACGATGATAGGGATGCAAGTCCCCTCCCCTTGCAGGTCAAACTCGTCGTTGCTGAGGGGCAAAGCAAAGCGAATCCTGTTGGCATCTTTCGACTGACCTGGGAAGGCACTCCCCCTCTCGCGACAGCCACACAGAAGGGCTATGTCGATGCCCGCCGCAGCGCTGATGGCAATTCCATGAGCTTGAACTTCGCCGATAGTCGCCTGCAATCGGGGTTTACCTATGAACGACGATTGGCCTCCACGATGTCGATCGATCCTGAACTCAAAGTCGTCAAGGGCGGCATCCTGCATGCAAGCAAACCCAATGGCACGACCACTCACGAGTATGCCGGGGCCTTCAACGCCACTCACTATCTCAGGCGCGACGTCGCTACCGGAACGGAAACGTGCTTTTCCAAATCGCTCTTCAAGCAGGCGATCTATCGCTACGGTCTCTATAATGCCGAGACGGGAGCCCGGATCAGTCGGAGTGCGGGATTTCCGATCAGTTATCTCGACGAGGCTGAGGTGAAGCAATACGCTTGGGCGGGCTATTGGGGCCTCTGGCCGAGTGATGGGAGCATCTTAGAGGATGGCTCGGATGCGGAAGCGATCAATAATGCAACCGGTGTCACCAAAGAATACCGGATCAAAGTCGGCAAGGGCAAACTTCTAAAAAAGACCAAGCAAACGCTCACGCTCGCGCAGCTCGCCGGCATCGAACTTGATGCCTATAGCGCCAGCGGGGTTTCTATCGTCACCTACAATGCTACGACGAACGCGTTCACCATTGTCGGTACCTATACGGGCGACACCCTCACGCGTGAAACAGCGAGTGGGACCTATGCCCTCCGCCAGGCTTGGACGACAGGCGCCACGGTCGCAAATAGCTTTTACGCGGCGAGTCTGGGCGGTGATGTAGTCGTCTATTCTGATGTGAATGGGACTCCTACTGGCAGCGCGCTGTACTACAAGGAAGAAAATGTAACGGCAACCTCAGGTCCTCTCGACCTCTATTGCTATGAAAACTGCATCAAAGCTCAAATTACGGAAGCCCAAGCCCAGGCGAATCAATGGGACGCGACAGCCGACCGAGCCTTCTACGCTTTTGACTACACAGATCCGCGATCCTCGAGCAATCAACATGTTTATACTTATTCTTCAGACGATCTGAATCTCCAGATCGACGGTTTGGACGTGACCCTGGCCAGTGACACGACGGAATTAAGTGGTTTCAGCAGCTGGGGCTTTCGTTCGGGACCTATGGTGACGACAGCCCTTACCGAACCGTTTGAGGCCTACGATGCGGATGTTTTCTACCAGTGGGAAACCGGTCCTCATGACTGGAACAAGTTCACGACTATTCGTGGAACAGATCGCGCGCCTGCGACGTTTGATGCACCGCTTTTCTTCACCTATACCCACGCCTTGGCCAACGATCGACTGGCAACGGCGGGCTCGGCGTATTATGACAAACCCTATCTCCTGCGCTACGGCGATATCGGAGAACTGATCGGCATTCCGGTGGAACAAAACGCCGAAGGTCTGTGGGTCCCATCGTTCTCGCTCAAAGATGGGACGCTGCTCGGCACAGCTTCTGAGTATAAAGTGAAAGCACTGGATGGACAGGCTACCTTGCAGGAAGCAGCGGGGGCTTGTACCGCCCTTTCCCTCGCGACGCTTCCCGATCTCCCCACCTTTGATGGCTGGGTGCCACCGACGCTGGGCGACCGCCCGGCTGTGACAGCGGCTCCCAAAGTGATCGAGGGCATCGTCCAATAGGCCTAGAATGAGGCGAAGGAGAGTGTTGCAAAATGATTGCTATTACCAATAAATTTGCAAATTGACACCCTGCGCTCTAGCTAGAATCGACCGATTAGAGCAGTTGCCAAGGCAGGTCCGCGGTCATAAGAATTCTTGTAGTACTGTGATGGTCGTGCTGGATCCCCAGCACATGGCCCAGATCGCTCATGCCTTTAAGCTCCTCAAGATCTAAGCGCACGGCGAGTCGCAGCCCCAGACATGGTCGAGATATCAATCGGCCCTTGTTTGGACCTGTGCACAGTGAGAACGCACTCCGCGGATATCACCGACTCTTTTAAGAGTGCGCAAAAACTACTGACAACAAACGCCCCTTCAGACGCGCAGAAGGGTTGTATCGTCATGATGTGATTGAGTAATGCGTATAGAAGGCGTATCGAGGCGTCCTCTCGCTTTCTTTCAACAGGTCATAATCTAAGCATAAAATACTCTGAGAGAGTATCCGGCAGCAAGACTTGCTTCTCTTTTTCCATGCAGAGATTGCCATATTTCCCAGCAAAATCTACTTGTGTCACCCTCGTGATCTGCAGAGGGCACGGAACATGTATTGTGTCTTGAGTCGGTTCTCCATGAGAAGATAGGGGAGTTCATAGTTTGACTCCCCACGTAAACGAGCGAGTGTTCGACATTAAGGGATAATGCTGTGAAAAATAACTTTGTGCCTCTCACTCTCCTCCTGTGCTCATGCGCAAATCCAAAACCTGCTTCTACCAACTACTATGGAACGACTCAATCGATCCATGAGGTCGCCGACACGCTGGAAGGTCAAATGCTTTCATCTGAAGAGGAAACAAAACTCCGCGCGTCGAGCTTTGAAACGATTTATACAAAGCTTTTCGCCCAGGCCTCTGCGGAACCCATCTTCCTCGATTCTCTGACGCTCCCTTCGACAGAAGAACAGCTGGCCGAAGCTCAGGGAGCCTACGAGGATCTCGATCATCGCTTTGCAAGCTTTGGTGAATTTCTCGATGAAAAAGTGGGCGACAGCCGCCTGACCTTTGCGACCGAGGCCGTGATTGCTATCTTGGATCCAGCAGCGCGCGCCCAGCGTAAGGCCGCCGGCGCATCTTCCGCGACGACATCAAAGAAGACGAAGCTGACCGAGGATACAGAAGATAGCTGCTATACGCAGGGAGAAGCGAAAAAGCAGCAAACCGTTGGATATTGCATCGGGCGCGCTCTGAGCGCCAGAGGCGTGCAGATATCGTTGGCTCAGTCCATGTGTGCTTCTGTGAGTGCTGGCGGGATTCAGGATGCAGCGGCAGACGCGGCCTGCGTGCCCGCTCCCGCCGGTGCGCTTTGCGAAGTCGATGTCAACGGAACGATGCGAACAGGTACGACGACGGATGAATGCAATTCTTTGAATCAGTTCAGCGGCCAGGCACGTGCCCAGCGCCGGTAGACCTGACGAAGAAAATACGTCGGTTCGGGTTGCAGGCGGCGATCAGGGTTTACAAACATTTTGTTGCATCAAACTCTCGATCAATAGAAAATAGGCTCTGCAGTTTGACCCCCGATGACGACGAAATCTCTTTTCCTCGATTATACAAAATAGAGATTCCTGTTGCCAGGGACGACTATTAAAGATGAGTAGGCAGCATTCTGCCTCTCACTTGCCTTTCGCCCTTGAACTAACGATAAAAGGCCGCAGTTTGAAGATTCTGTCAGAGGGTGAGCAAACTTTTTCAGAGACAGAACGGTCCCCGTCCCGTCGCCTTTTCATACATCGATTGGCCTTTCATCTCGTGCTAGCGAGCGTCAGCCTTCTGCTGCTCTCCCCTTTCGACCAAACTCTGTCTCTCTATCTGAGCCAGGCTCACTATCTTCCTCTTTCTATCGTGCACTTTATGAATCAGTCTGTCTTCGAGGGACAAGGTCTCGGCGCTTCCGATCTACCCGTCTTCGTTCAAATGGTCTGTTTAGGTCTTTGGCTGTTTTCAAAGAGCCAAGGCCGCGTCATGAAGCGGCTCACCTTTCTCAATCTCAATGGCCTTTTTCTTGCGATAAACGTCCATTTGATCAAAGGCCTGGCAGCCCGTCCACGGCCGACCGACGTCTTTAATCATGGCGCAGGGTTTGTACCTTTTTACAGATCTTGGACCTTCGATGGCTGGGGACATGGCTCTTTTCCCAGCGGACATACGGCTTCCATGATGGGGCTGATCGCGATCGCTTATCTCGTCCCGCGAGGACGCGGACCTCTCATCTGCCTGCTTGTCGCACTTTCGCTGCTCATGGCCTATGCACGAATAGCCGTCCAAGCTCATTGGCCGAGTGACACGCTCGCGTCTCTACTGCTCGCCTGGGGAACCTGTGACCTCCTCTTTCTTGCCTCTTTCCCATCATCCTCGTCGGTTGATGCCAAGAATTCCGCGTCGCAGTTGATTTTAAATCGTGATGCAGGCAAAAGAACAAGGCAACGATGAGTCTGGACGGATACCGTCCGCGGCGAAAGGATGATTCACATGGCGAGCCTTCCCGTCACCTGGCATTGGCGTAAATTAGACGAACTGAACCCGAGACTCCTCCATGCAATCCTTGCGGCCAGACAAGAAGTTTTTATCGTCGGTCAGGGGCTCAATTATGTCGATGCGGACGCCTATGATTTTGAAGCCTGGCATTTGGCGGCTTGGCACGAAACCGAAGCTGGTCTTGAATTGGCGGCGTATTTGCGGCTCATCCCTCTCGCGAATGGTGCCACATCCTCGGAATCTGCAGCAGCCCAGGGTTCAGGCCTTCCTGTCTTCAAAATCGGCCGCGTGCTGACGCGCCCCGCTTACCGGGGCCAAGGTCTGGGTATCGCACTGATGCAACATCTCCTCACCCACGTGAAAAGTAATTTTGGAAATTGTCGCCTGACGATGTCAGCTCAAAGCTATCTCGAGGAATTCTACGGAAAATTCGGATTTATCCGCGAGGGAGAACACTACCTTGAGGAAGGACTCGAACACATCCGGATGAGTCGTGACTCTATTGTGCGCTGACTGGCGCTAGGCCTGAGCACGATCTGTTCTTTATCTTTATTTTCATCTGCAAAATCATCTCAATCTCTCATTGAAAAACTGCTAAAGAAATGACCTGCGTCTTTTCTCTTTTTTTAGAAAAATGATGAGGGATCGATACGATGAATCGAAAGATAGCCCTTGGCCTCAGTCTGGCCTTACTAGTTGGCATCCCAGCCTTTGCTGCACCGGCAGAGGTGAAAATGCAAAAAAGCGAACCCGTGATGCCTTCCGGCGTGAAAAGCGTCACAGAAGTCGAAGGACTCAAAGAGTTTCAGCTCGACAATGGATTGCGCGTCGTCTTGTTTCAGGACCGATCAAAGCCCCGCGTGACGATCAATCTCACGTTCAATGTCGGTTCTCGGCACGAAGGCAATGGTGAAGCTGGGATGGCCCACCTGCTCGAGCACATGCTCTTCAAGGGGACGGAAGCGCGTCCGGATATCTGGAAGCAGCTCCAGGATCGCGGGGCTCGCTTCAACGCATCGACCTATTTCGATCGCACCAACTATTTTGAAACGCTACCCGCTACCACCGAGAATCTCGACTTTGCCTTGGCGCTCGAAGCGGATCGCATGATCAACAGCAAGATAGCGCCGGAAGACTTGGCTAAAGAATTTTCGGTCGTCAGAAATGAGTTTGAGCGCAATGAAAACGACCCCGGCAACGTCCTGGTCGAACAGATTCTCCACACGGCTTTTCAGTGGCACGGTTACGGTCGGACCACGATAGGCAACAAGAGCGACATCGAAAAAGTTCCTCCCGCCAAGCTGAAAGAGTTCTACACCCGTTACTATCAACCCGATAATGCGCTCTTGGTCGTCGCCGGGTCCTTCGAAGAGAATGAGGCCCTCAGCCTGATCCACAAATACTTTGCGCCCATTCCTAAGCCTACGCGGGTTCTCGTGCCGACCTATACGGTAGAACCCGCTCAGGAAGGCGAGCGGACGATCACCCTGCAGCGGAGCGGCGAGCAAGCTGTTGTAGGGCTTGCCTATCATACGGTGGCAGGGGCACACCCTGATTTTCCAGCCGTCGAAGCGATGGTTTCGGCTCTCACGCAAAAACCGAGTGGACTCCTCTATAAGGCGCTGGTCGAAACCGGTTTGGCCGTTGAAGTTGACGGAGATGCCATGCAACTGGCCGAGCCGGGAGCTATCATCTTCACCGCTCAGGTCTCGCCTGGCAAAAATCCGCACGCCGTCGCGCAGCGGATGAGTGAAGTGATCGACAAGCTCAAGACTACGCAGTTCACCCCCGCGGATGTCGCTCGCTATCAAGCCCAATTTAGCCGCGGTTTTGACCTCGCTATGACCGATAGTTCCTCCGTTGCGATCTCTTTGAGCGAATGGGCGAGCCGCGGGGATTGGCGTCTGATGTTTCTCAAACGCGATCGCGTGGAAGCTCTCACTCTCGCTCAGGTGCAGGCGAGCCTCAAGTATCTCAAGCCGTCCAATCGTACCGTGGGTCTGTTTATACCGACAAAGAATTTGGACAAGGTTCCCGAAAGCCTCGCGGTAGATGTTCAGTCGGCCCTCAAGGAGTACAAAGGTCGCGCTGTAGTTGATTTGGGCGAAGAGTTTGAAGCGAGCATCGCCAACATCAAGCAGAGGACTCAATACAGCGCTCTGCCTAACGGTATGAAAGTTGCGCTTACCCCCAAAAAATCACGCGGTGGGCCAGTCAGCTTTAGCATCGACCTGCAAGTCGGCAACGAAGCTGATCTGAAAGGCCAACTCGTGGCCCTTCACCTGCTGCCCAAAGTTCTCTTGCGCGGAACGCAAAAGCATGATTTCCAGGCCCTGTCTGATGAACTTGCACTTTTGAAAATGAGTTTTTACGGCATGTCCAACTGGACGACGGATAATCCAGGCAAGATCAGTTTTATGGGAACGACGGTTAGCACCAAACTAGACAAGGGTCTGGACCTGGTGAGCGAAATCCTTTTGGAACCAGCCTTTGATCCGCAGCAATTCTTGCTCGTTAAAAAGGAAGCCTTGGCCTCACTCAAAGAACAGGCGCTCAACCCCGATGCGATCACCGAGCGCGAGTTTACGAGAAGCCTTGCCCCTTATCCAGCCAGCGACGTGCGCTCTATTCCGAGCCTCGCGGAAGAAGTTAAATTGCTGGAAAAAGTCACGTTGAAAGATGTAAAGAGAGTCTACTCGCAGCTCGTCGGAGCTTCGGCAGGACAGTTTGTAGCCGTCGGCGATCTCGACGCCGAACGGGTGAAAGGGCAGCTTGCCGCGCGACTGGGACAGTGGCGCGCGCCAAAACCCTATCGTTTGATCTCTTATCCTTATCACGCCAGCATCGCCGCAGAACAGAGTTTTGATACGCCAGACAAAAAAGGCGCCAACGTCATCATAGGCCAGACTATGAAGCTGCGCGAAACCGATCCCAATTATCCGGCGCTCAAACTCGCTAGTGACATATGGGGAACGGGTGGAACATCGCGCGTCTTCGCTCGTTTGCGTCAAAAAGAAGGTTTTTCCTACGGTGCTGGCGGCAAGTTTCAAGTGGATTCACGCGATGAGCTCGGTACATTTTTAGCTTATGCCATCTGCGCGCCGCAAAACGTGGCCAAGTCAGTTCAAGCAGTGCGCGAAGAGCTCCTAAAGTTTCAAAAAGACGGCGTGACGGAAGTCGAACTGAAGAATGCGAAGTATGCATATGCAGAATCTTTGAAAAACAGTTTGATGCGCGATGGCACGATCGCTGCGATCATCAGTCGCAATATGGAACTGGGGCGCGATTTCAGCTTTCAAATCAAGCTCGAAGAAGCGATTGCTGCGCTCGATCTCGCTACGGTCAACGCGGCTATCAAAGCGGCTGTGAAACCGGAAGAAGTATTTACGATCACAGCGCTCGACAAGAAGGCGGCCGCCTCGGGAGACTTGGTTAAAGCTACGATGTAATCTCTTTACGATGCTCAATGGGTTTGGTCTCAGGGATCTCGACGCGAGTATCGACGAAGTGGTTAAGAGTTCGGGCCCGATCGTTAGCCCTCTAATCTCTATGTTATACTCTCCGTCTGGCCTGCAAATTGCTTTGTCCACCTTAGATCCTTTCGATTGAGAGGAAATAGGAGAGGACAAAGACCATGTTCAATAGACGATGCAGCATCCCATTCGTCTCAAGCCTAACGCTCGCAATTGTTTGCTTTTTTGGACCGCAGCAACCCGCTTCAGCCAGTCTTTTTAGTTTTGCTGACGAACTCCTAAATAGTTCTCAAGTCGGTGAAAAATACCTAAAAACGATTCTCAAAGACGATCGTCTTTACAGTAAATTAATCAAAGAGCTCGTCCCCGACACTACAACCACCATCGGTAAAGGCGCATTTAAAGAAGTCCTGCGCAGGGAAATATTCAAATTTGCAGTCGAAGGATCCGAAATCGCTTGGGAACGCAGTGATATGCTCGATTTTGTCGGCAGACTCTTGACCAGAAAATGTTCTGCTAATGTCTCCTGTCAGATCGCCTTCGACCTCACACCGCTCCAAGTAGAGACTTTTATACAGGAAATGGCCTCGACAGCAGCAAGTACTTATAAATTGCGCTCGAAGGAACTCACAGATCGCCTGGCCATGCTTAAAGAGGGAGCAGGCGCCAAGGCGAACGCGGCTGAAATTGCGACTATCGAAAAACAACTAGAAGATCTTCAAAAGTTCGATATTGCTGCCATTAAACTGTCGAATAAAGTCGAATTACCCAACCTCACTCCGGTCTGTCCGTGAATGCAAGAACAAGCACACCTCATCTAAAATTTATGTCTTACTTACGCAATTTGATCTTAGATTTTCGACATGTCTATATTTTTTAGCCACTTAACTTCTGATTTCGCTCAGAAAACCCCTCAAGGAGAAAAGTCGTGCAGGCCTGGACAAATTTTTTGCTGACCCTACAGATCACCTTGCCTCTGACAATGATGGGGGCCTGTCATCCTAAGAAG
>CANJJY010000063.1 GCA_947474445.1 Oligoflexaceae bacterium | reverse complement strand
ATCTTAGTGAATTCGTGAGGGGCGGCCTTTTTCGGGTTGGTGGAATGAGGAATTCAACGCTGTTTTTATCGGGCTTCAACGCTGTTTTTATCGGGCTTCCGATCAAGCTCCGTGACCATCTTTTTTTAAAGTTGATAATTCTGTAGACTTTGAAATCTATGCTATCGTCGAAGATGTCACTCAGCAAAAGAAAAATGAAAGATTGCTTATTGAGCAACAAATGAAGTTATCAAAATCTATGAAGATGTCTGCCTTAGGAGAAATGGCAGGTGGTTTGGCTCATGAAATCAATAATCCCTTAGCCATCATTAGTGGGAACGCGAACATCATCGGAAATCTGATCAGCTCAGAGAATATTGACCTTCCAAAAATACGCTTTTGCCTCAGCAAAATCGACAATACAGTCGATCGCATATCAAAAACAGTCCGAGGATTGCGCCTATTTTCACGAGATTCTGATCAAGATGCTATGGAGCCTGCAAAAATTTCTACTATCATCGAGGATTCACTATCACTGTGCCAAGAAAGATTTAGGGCTCACGGAGTTGAGATCCGTATTCGGATCGATACGGATGCCCAACTCGAATGTCGACCTTCTCAGATCTCTCAAATTCTCATTAATCTTCTCAGCAACGCTTTTGACGCTGTGGAATCGTTCGAGGAAAAGTGGGTGACTGTCGAACTCGCGAGCCAAAGTGAGAATATCATTCTGCGAGTCATAGACAGTGGTAAAGGGATCCCCAGCTATATCGCAGAAAAAGTCATGGATCCGTTCTTCACGACAAAGACGACAGGCAAAGGAACGGGCCTTGGTCTTAGTATTTCCAAGGGAATAGCCGAAAGTCACAACGGCAGCCTTCGCTTAGATGGCTCTATGATTAACACCTGTTTTACCTTGGAATTGCCTTGTAAGCAGCCTCGCTTTGTCAAGTTTAAACAGGGCGTCGCATGACGGGCCAGCCGAAAATGGATCGCGTTCTTTTCGTTTTATCGATGAGCTCCCCATTCATTGCGGCTATTCCTCAGGAATTAAAACGCCTTCCTGATCAACAAGCGCCTGAAAAGTCGGACTAAGGTCTTCGTAGCGACTGACATCAACGATGATCGGCAGGGGGCTAGCTTCGAGTGATTCTTGCAGCTGAGCCAGGATATCTAGGCTTACAGTTCCATCGAGACAGAGATCGAGATCACTGAACTCGTTTTCTTTTCCGCGAACCCGTGAACCAAAGACCCTCGCCTTTAAATCAAATCGCTGCAGGAGCTCAATCAAGATACTTCTATCGCTTTCTGTAAGGCCAAACTGCTTCGAAGCTTTCATACGACCAACCTAAGACGATCGATAATGATGTCAACAGATTGTGCAAACTTGGAAAGTTCGCGATAGATTTTTTCGGCTACTTCTTCCTTGTAGGTATGAGAAGACAAATTTCTTAATTCGATATAGGCAAACCACTCTTTTGGGTCCTGCACTAGCGATTCTCGCGCTGCAAGGCGAAAAGAATCTCGAGGAGACGTAGCACTGACACCTTTTTTCTCAAGTACGCGCTTCAGCGTCTTCCACACAAGCTCTAAAGTGAACTCGAAACATTGTATGGAAGAATTGCGGGTGAATTCATTTTTTTCGGCAGCCAGAGATCGTCCAAGGGCTGCTCGCGCCATGAGCAGGGATGAGATATCGATTTCACCTAAAACTATATTGCTTTGACCCATTTGAAGTCTTGCCTCGTTGAACGGGGAATATTTAGAGTCTTTAGCAGATATGATGCGATTCGGAAATTGCTTTCGCGGCACAAGTTGAAAGATGGGACACGAGCCGTGCGTCCTAGCTCTTGATCGCATGGGGCAAAACGGAAAGTACTCTCAACCATTTATCTGACTGCATCAAATTAGCGGATAGATGAGGATTTTTCGCGACAAGCCATGCAAATATAGCCTTTTTGAGACAGCTTCGATTATGATGGGCATAGTGGCTACGGAAAAATCCTTTCGTCGAGAAACTTCGCTGGATTAAAATCGATATCTACTCGGTTTCAGCCGAGGCGGATGTTGCCAACTCGTCTCCTAGTTCTTTTTCTTCGCTTTCACAATTAACTCGAGCGAGAATTTGTCGAGAATCTTCTGCATTATTTTGAGCGTTACATTGCCGTTTTTTTGTTCTATTTTTCGTAGGGTGGCGACGCTGATCCCAACAAAATCAGCAAATGTCTCCTGATCCATAGCTAAGATCTTGCGGAGGGTTTTGAGAGTAAGCTCGAGAGTCTCGCCCTCGGCATCCAACTTATCATAAAGTTGACGCCGCAACCGACTCCGCTTCTCCTTGTCTTTCAGTAGAGGCATGACTGGTCCTTTCTCATAGGCGCTTCATCTCGGCAAGAGTTGCGCGCCTCTCATCTTCTGATCGCACGATAAAATCTTCTGGAACCTTGAGCTCCCTCAAGCGTTGTTCGATGCCGCTCAGGCTCCTGCTGAGCTCACGCATCTCGTTCAAAAGAAGTTGGCGATCGATCTTGAGCTCTTCTTCGATCCAGAGAAGACGTGCCATGAGCGTCTCCCTTGGCTTCTCCCATTTTGTTAGCTCGACGATGAAGTCGCTCATAAAGAAGCGCATGGCCGTCACATCATAGAGAGGCGAGAGTTGAATGGACTTATCTGTCTTGATAAAAGATGTGTTTCGTCCGTGATTGTCGGTATTCGCCAGAATCTTATTTATCAGATCACGCTTGATATATTCAGCTATGTCGGCCTCGACTTGGTTCGAGTGCTTGGCTATCAGCCGCAGATTGTCTTCGTGTTTCAGATGCGCGCCAGGGATGATGATGTTGTGAGCGCTATAGAGACTTTCGAGTCCATGATAGTGCAGAGAGCCATCTGGAACAACTTGACGGTCGAACCGGCGGATGAAAAGGACATTGTCGCAGATCTCCAGCGATGCACCTGTCCTGAGAGGTAATTCACGCAGGAGTTCGTAATAGCTCTGTTCGACTTGCAGCAGTTCGACTGAATTGCGGCTATCTGTGAAAGGCAACTTAACTAGATAGGCACAGATCGTTTTGCTGTCGTCTAGCATCCCTTCGGCGTGCAGTTTGCCTGCTTTGTCTTCTCTCAAGAGAAATTTGGGAGACCCACCGCCCGCCCCACTCGTTCCACCGATCGGGGCTCCTGCGGCTTCCATATACTCAACAAAATCCACGTGCCTCCGCACGACCTCTTCCCTCGTAAATCCCTCAAAGCTATATTGAGGGCGCTCTGCTTCGATGGCGAGCCAAGGCTCTTGGACGCGAATATTGCCTGGAGAGGCGAGAGGAACTCGCGAGAGGATGGCTTCGTAGTCATTGATATCGGAGATACGGTATCGTCCCATCAAGCGTTTCAAAGGTTCGCCTTGGGGAATAAGATCGAGAACAAAACCCGGCAGGGGGCCTCGGTAGTATCCCGTATCAACCGGATAAGCGAGAGAAAGAGCGTAGCGATCCTTGCGGCCAAAATAAGTGCTAGCGTAATCGAGCTCATATTCGAGCTCGACTTCGAATTTGCTCAGAAAGCGCAGCGTCGCAGCCTCGAGCCAGCCCTTCGCATTATCGTGGATTTCTATCGTGAGTTGATGTGCCATCTGCAGGGCTCCAAACCCCGTTTTCATCTAAAATATGAATTAAGGAATATAGAAAAGCGCGCACCTTCAGTATTTTATATATTATAGTGAGTAATATGTTGATTATCAACTAAAGGATATAAATAATCTATAGAAGCACTTTATTTATATCTTATAGTATATAAAATAGTCTAACTGAGCTATGCAGCGAGCTGCGCTCAGCCCCACGTCTGAAAGAGAGTGTTCTCGTGACGATCTTACAGTGGATGGCAAAGTCGGGCCGGCGATGATCATGATCACGCACATGGATAGGCCAAGGGCTATGGCAAAGGTAAAGGATAGGGTTACCTCGCTCGCGCTTGGCGTTTTACCCTCTTTGATCGGGGGAGCTAGTTCTGGTGTAATGGTAACCGACTGCATTTACGCTAATTTTTATAGTTATTTTCCCACTTCCTCCGCAAAAAAGAGAGAAGCCAAAGAGGCTAAAGCTTTTCTTGTTTTTTCCGATATGTAATAGTGATATTGATTATCACTTCCAGGAGCGTTACTCCTTGAATCGACGAGAAGGATCCAAAATTATGCGTAATACTCTGTTATCATTGCTTTTTATCGGTATGTCGGCTGCTCCAGCTCAAGCTGACACGGAGACGGTCATCAATCTGTCAGTTAAAGACGGCTTTTTCACCCCTACGGAAATAGTCGGTCCCGCGAACGCTAAGTTCAAGTTGGTGGTTAAAAACGAGGGAACGACCGCTGAAGAGTTTGAAAGCTCAGAACTCAATCGCGAAAAAGTCATTGCTCCCGGCAAGTCAGTCACGGTTTTTCTAGGACCGCTTCCCGCCGGTACCTATAAGTTTGAAGGTGAATTTCATCCCAAAACTGCCCAAGGCAAACTCATTATCCGCTAACTCGAAGAGAATGGGAGGGTCGCTATGCTGAGTCTGCTTTTCGTCGTCGCGCGCGAATTCTTAGAGGCTGTGCTGATCGTCAGCATCATCTATGCTTTTCTCCATAAGCAACAGTTGAGCAAACAAGGCCGCCCCTATCTTCTCGGTGGCGTAGCTGGTGGCGTGCTGCTCAGCGGACTTCTCGCTTTGACTCTTTATCGCCTGAGCGATTGGCTCGAAGGTCAAGGACTGCTTTACTTTGAAGCCGGACTCTTTATCGTCTCGGCCGCGCTCATGACTCAAATGGTTTTTTGGATGCGACGTGTCGGCCATCGCATGAAGGCGATGATCGAAGGCGATCTCAAGGAATCTCTCCACAGCTCCGGCTTTTTGGGTATCGTTCTGGTCACCGCGCTCGGCATAGGGCGTGAAGGATCGGAAGTCGCGACTTACATCTATAGTCTCAGTCTCTCCGAGCAATTTTCGGTGACGTCGATCGCCACGGCCTGTCTCCTCGGAGTGGTCATGGCCCTCGTCTTCTACAAGGCCCTCACGCGTGGCATGACGGCGATGAGTCTCAATACCTTCTTCAAGGTCACCAGCGTTTTTCTCTTTTTAACGGCGGGCTCTCTGCTGCTCGAAGCTACCGCGCGCCTGAGCGAAACAGGCATCTTACCCGACCTCGTGCCCGTCGTTTGGAATTCTAGTCATCTCATCGCGCCCGATTCTTGGGTGGGACAGTCGCTCAAACTCCTGATCGGCTATCGACCGATGCCTTCTCTTATGATGGTCCTCGTCTATGTAGGTTATTGGGCGCTGATCGCTCTCCTCTATAAGATGAACCCAGCTAAACCGCGTGGATCTGTACAGCCTAAGAAGATGAAAACAGGTACAGAAGTCGATCCCGTCTTGAATAAAGCGTCCTCTTCGGCCTCCTGATCATAAGCCTCTGAAATTGTTGCTCCTCGAAAAAAAGCCCGTTTCGGGCTTTGATTTTTTCACAAAAATAAAAGTTGCCATTTCTTACTGCGGCCGTGCAGTCAGCGGATTCCTTGGACGAAAAAGGCCCATGATTTTGTAATAATTTATTCCTTTAGCGAAAGACTCTGCGCTCCGAATTTCTCTTTGTGCACGATGGTGCACCTGGAGGAGCAATAAATGTTAAGCGTAAAGAGTTCCCACACCCTGGTTCACTTAGGTCTCTTGCTTGGCCTGTCTGCTTGTTCGGATGCTACCCAATTCACTGAGCTGGCTCAGCCTTATACTCTCGATGCCGAGCAGGCAGAATCTGGAGCGCCTCAAACAAACGGCGAGACCTCTCTCGATCCACTCCCCCAGTCCTCCCCAACAGAAGAAAGTGTGAACGATGGCCTGGTCTACGAAGGCAAGGTTGTTGAAGAAGCGAGCGACATGGAACAGCCCGGTCCAGAAGCCGTGGCTGAATCCAAGGAGTCTCAAGCACCGGGCGATAAGATAGACGAAAGCGCGAAAGCTGGAACCGGACAAACCAGCAACAAGACCGGCGGGACAGGAACTGGAGGAACGGGCGGAACTGGAGGAACGGGCGGAACTGGAGGAACGGGCGGAACTGGAGGAACTCAAGCAGGTCAGACGCAGATCGCTGGAACGGGAACACCGACTGTCGGCCCCATGCTGTTCAGTGCTTGTGATACCAATGCCCAACAGTCGATCGTGGCTCAAGTCTACAAACTTCCCGAAGATACTCAGAAACTGCCAAGCTTCTCAGGATTGCCGGCGATCGGTAACGATGTCTGCCTATCACAGCTCAATATCGGGCAGAGAAGCTTCACGGAAGGTTTTCCTGGTGTGGCTGATCTGATCGAATGGTTTGCCTTGGATATCAACTTCAAGGTCGATGTTCCAACGACGGGGACTTACGCTTTCACGGTTAAGTCTGACGACGGTAGCATCATGTATATCGACGGCCAAAAAGTAGTGGACAACGATGGCCTGCATCCAACTCAAGAAGTAACGGCAAACAAGACTTTGACTAAAGGCGTGCACAACTTTCGCATCAAGTACTACCAGGGTCCTCGCTACTATATCGCCCTCGAACTCTTCTGGAAAATTCCTGGTGCTACGGCGCGTACCTACATCCCTGAGAGCCTTCTCAGTCGTCCTTGATTTTTACCTAGATCCCTTCAGGCGGCAGACTTTAACGAGTCTGCTGTTTTTTTTTTGGTGTCCTCCTTAGGTAGCGTTGAGTGGACTCTAGCGCAAGATTTTCAGACTTCTTACTCTCTTGACAAATTGTTTGCAGCCAGCGCACTATAATGCCGATCAACGTACCTACGTCATGTCGTTTAATGTGGTGTTGGAGGTGGGGCCGCTCTTGAGTAGATTGGAAGCAGTATGACTGGTCCCAAAGAAAACAATCCGGCGCGTCAGCTACATAAGTCTATTGATACCTTTTTCCCATGGCAGAAGCTTTTTCTTGCGGCTCCGACGGGAATCGCGATTGTTGGAATGAACGCTTACTACCAAGAGGCTAATTCTTGTTTTTTAGAGCTGCTCGGCTATTCAGCTGACGAGATCAAATATGTCTCGATTTTCGATCTGACTCACCCTAGCGATCGCGAAGAATTGGAAGAGGGGCTTCGCTGCGTTCAGCGCGGTGAACTTGTGCAGTTCCGCTATCTAAAGCGCATCCAACAGAAATCGGGGGCTTGGCTCTGGGTCTGCGACACCATCTCTCTGATGCATGGCGATGAGGAGCAAACAAGCTATTACATATCCGTCCTGGAAGATAGGACAGAGAATCTGAAAACGGAGCAAGCTCTCCGCGCCAGTGAAGAGAGGCTGCGGGCAACGATCACCTACTCGTCGATTGGAGTCACTCTCATTTCTCTGGAGGGGACTTTCATTGACGTCAATCCTGCCTTTGCGGCCATGTTGGGGCGGAGCGTCGATGAGGTCCTGCTATTGAACGTCGCCACCATCACTCATCCCGATCATTTAGACCAAACCATGCAAAAGCTCGGAGAACTCGTTAGCGGCAAGCTGCCTTTTTTTCGGCTTATTAAGCGGTACATGCGGAAGGATGGATCCTACATCTGGGCGCAGAGCACGGTGTCCCTCACGCGCGATAGTGCAGGGCAGCCTGTTCATATCGTGGCTATGACTGAAGACATTACGGATAGGCGCAAGATGGAAGAGGGCTTGCGTCAGAGCCAAGAGCAGCTGGCGATGGCCGTCAACGTCGCCAAGGTGGGCTTTTTCGATTGGAATATTCCTGAAGACCAGGTGTCCCTCAGCGAACAACTGAGGTCTGATCTGGGAGTGAAAGGTCGTTCGGAGAGTTTTTCCATCGCGGAATGTCTGGCCTTACTGCATCAGGACGATCGATTGCGGTTTCAAGATATGCTGACGAAGTTTTTTAGAACGGGAGAGTCCTTGCCGGTCGAATGTCGGGCTCAAAGCACAGATCAAGGCACCAAATGGTTTGAGCTGAAAGGTCATCTGACGCAGAACGACGAGGGACAGCCCATCCGATTTTTTGGAACTTCGATCGATATCACGGAACGCAAGCGCATCGAGCAGATGCTGAGCGATGGCAAAGAAAATCTGCGCTTGGCAGAGGAAAGTATGCGGCTGGCGACCGAAGCGGCCAAAATCGGGATTTGGGATTATAATCCGCAGAGTGATGAGATGAAGCTGACGGTGCAAGCATCCCAGATCTTGGGGCTTAAACAGGAGACCTGCAGTCCATTGCGCTGGGCCGATATGGAAGCTGCGATTCATCCCGACGATAGGCAGCAGGTGAAAGATCAATGTGTCCAAGCTAAAGTTCCCGGGGGACAGGGGCGCTGCGAGCTGACCTTGCGGATTATCTGGCCTGACGGCAGGACTTTCTGGGTTCTGGCGCTGGGACAAAGCTATTTTCAGACAACAGAAAGCGGAGATCTGAAAGCCACCCGCATCATTGGGACCCTCCTTGATGTAACGGAACAAACCAAGCTCCAGGAAGAACTGAAAATAGCGAAGTCAGCAGCCGAAGCGGCAAACGCCACAAAAAGTGCATTTCTTGCCAATATGAGCCATGAGATTCGTACCCCTCTCGGCGCTATTTTGGGTTTTTCTAATCTCCTCGCGGAAGGGAAGGGCACGACCGAAGATCGTGAGCAGTACCTCAGGACGATCAAGCGCAATGGGCGATCGCTGCTCTATATCATTGATGACATTCTCGATCTGTCCAAGGTCGAAGCAGGGCGCTTGGATCTCGAAAAAGTACCAACTTACTTTCATGATCTCTTAGCCGAAGTGATCGACCTGTTCAATGAAAAGGCCAAGAATAAAGGAATTTTTCTGACCTCTTCCTTGGAGAAAAAAGTTCCCGAAGTCATTTGCACCGATCCTACGCGTCTCAAACAGATCTTGATCAATTTGATCGGTAACGCCGTGAAGTTCACGGAAAGCGGCGGCGTCAGTGTCGACGTCAAGACTGAGCTCGATGCCGGTGGTCGACCGCAGATAGTCATTCGTGTGAAAGATACGGGAATAGGGCTCAGCGCGGAGCAGCAACAAAAGCTGTTTCAAGCTTTTACCCAAGCTGATAATACGACGACGCGAAAATTTGGAGGAACCGGACTCGGACTCTACTTAGCCCAAAAGCTAGCTGCTGCTCTAGACGGACTTATCACCGTCGAGGACTGTGAAGTGGATCGCGGCTGTACCTTTGCCCTAAGCTTTGCCTTGGAGCTGCCCGAGGGATTGGTGCGAGCCCATCGATCGGAACATGCGGAGATTCGGGCGAATCCGCCCGATTCCCTCCAAGGAAGCAAAATCCTATTGGCCGAAGATGCCCCTGATAATCAACTGCTCATCCAAACCATTTTGGGAGAGAGCGGAGCAGCAGTCGAAGTGGCGAACAACGGTCTCGAAGCAGTGGAAATGGCCTTGCATCGCCCCTACGATGTCGTGCTGATGGATTTGCAGATGCCGCTGATGGACGGCTACGAAGCCACGCGGATCCTCCGCCGCGAAGGCTATCAACGGCCTATCATTGCGCTCACAGCGCACGGGATGATGGAAGAAAGACAAAAGACGATTGATGCCGGTTGCGATCATCATCTGACCAAGCCGCTGGATCCCGCAGAACTTCTGGACACGATCAAGTATTTTCTTTAGCTGGCCGGCGCTTTCTCGGCTGCGTCTGAGCAAAACGGCTAAATTTTCTTTGGAACTCTCTGTGCATCGGCCAGTAGCCCGAAACCTTCGCGCATACTGATCCGCGGTATGTAGCCGAGCTCCTCGCGGGCTGCGCGCGTCTTGTACCAATGGGCGGTAGCGAGCTGCTGCGTGACAAATCGCGTCAAGGGCGGCTCGCGTTGAATGCGAAAGAAAGAATAAAGAATTTCAAAGCAGGAGGCGAGACGATAGGCGAACTTGAATGAAATGCTTTTTCGCACGGGCTTGATATTGACGGCTTGCAGCATGCCGTTGATGATGTCGGCCATGGCCCAAGGCTCGGCATTGGTAATAAAGTAGGCTTTGCCGGCTATGGGACTGCCAATCTTCAAACGCTCCAGCGCGCAAAGGTGAGCGGTCACGGCGTTATCGATATACACAGCATCGACCTGCTTACTGCCTCGATCGACCAAGCGCAAACGACCTTTGCGCGCTCGCTCTATCAAGCGCGGGAGCAGGTGTTGATCGCCTGGTCCCCAGATCAAGTGAGGGCGCAGGGCGACGGTGGCGAGATCCGGGCCGTTGGCCGTCAGAATCAAACGCTCGGCGGCCGCTTTGGTGGCTGGATAGGCAGCGGCATAGACCGCGGGATAAGGCGTACTCTCATCGACCCCTTCCTGATCCTTGCCATCGAAGGTCACCGAAGGTGAACTCGTATAGATCAGACGCTGAATGCCGAGTTCGCGGCAGGCGCGCAGGATGTTTTCCGTACCTTGCACGTTGGTCTTATAGTATTCCTCGTAGGCGCCCCAAACCCCGGCTTTCGCCGCCACGTGGAAGATGATGGAACAGCCTTCAGCCGCTTTCTTCACAGCGCTATAATCGGAGAGATCGCCTTGGTAGCAGCGAACTCCCAGCATTTCAACGTCAGGATAATGGCCGCGATTCAAGGTTTGGACGGCAAAACCACGTTTGAGGAGTTGCCTGATGAGAGCTTTGCCGAGGAAACCACCGCCGCCCGTGACGAGGACTCTTTCCGCCATTGCAACTCCGCCCATGGTTTTAATTTTTCTCTGAATATCTTAGCATTATGCCGGATATCGACTGGGAACTTTGGATGCACGTAGAACCGTTCGATCGACGCCGTGTGAGGATATTTGACGGCGATCGCTCGCAACTCCTGTCGAAGTCGATCGAGTTCGGACCGCGATAAAGCCGGGCGCTGCAATTCGACACAAAGAGCCGGCAGTTCGCGCGGCGCGGGTCCGAGACCGACGAGCGCGGTGCGGGCCACCCACGGATGTTGATTGAAGACCGCTTCGCAGTTGATCGTATAGAGATCTCCCTCGGCGCTGCGCACGCGATGAGACTTGCGCCCGCAAAACCAGAGGCGGCCTTCGCCATCCAGATAGCCGAGATCACCCATGCGGTGATAGAAGGTCGGCCCGAGCGCTTGTTCGGGACGCGCATCTTCTAGGCGCAGCATCTTGGCCATCGCCGTCGCTTCGGGCCTTTGATCGTAGGCGGCCGTCACCTGTTCGCCACGAACGATGATTTCTCCTACCGTACCGACCGGAACGAGGTCGGCGCTAGTCAACTGCGAGCAAGCCGCATCGCTGATCCGCATGATGCGGACGTCGGCACCGCGCACCGGCTGGCCGACACAGATGCCCTGACCTTTTTCTGTCTGCTCGCGCGTGTGATGGAGAATCAAGCGGCTCTCGGCGATAGCGACGGGCAGGGCCTCGGTCGCTCCGTAAGGAGTATAGAAGTCGCAGGCCGGCCCGATCAGTTGCCGGAAATTCTCGATGACCGTCGCAGGAACCGGTGCCCCAGCGGAGATAACACGCTGAAGAGAAGGGAACTGCCAGCCGCGTTTGAGACCGATGGTAGCGAGTCGTTTGATGAGGGCAGGGGAACCGAACATGTTGGAGACGCCGAAGGTCTCGATCGGCTCGCGCAGTTTTTCTGGATCCACCGAGCCCGGCCGGGTGAAGTCCATATCCGGGACGATCGCACTCATGCCGAGAGCGGGGGCGAAAAGGGCAAAGAGAGGGAAGGTGCAAAGATCACGCTCACCCACCCGAATCCCGAGACTCTCGCGCAATAGAGAGATCTGCGCGCGAAAGTTGGCGTGCGTATACACAGCGCCCTTCGGAGCGCCCGTGCTTCCCGACGTGAAGAGCACAGCCGCCAGATCCTGGGCGCGAGCCGGCGTCAACGCCGGAGCATCGGTCCGCGCGCCAGCGATGAGCAGCTCTTCGTAGGAAACGATGCCCCGCGCCTTCTGCCAAGCCCGTCCTAAGAATCCGGCGCGATGCGTGCTCACCAGACGCTTCCATCCAGCTCCCTGCCAGCGACAGAGGATCCTGGCAGCATGAGCGGCGGCGATACCGATAAAAGCTTCGGCCTTGGATTCGCTTAGGCAGCGTCTGATGTGTTTGACGCCGATACCCGGATCGATCAGGATCGGGATCGTGCGCGCTTTGAACAGTGCAAACGTGAGGATAAAGAATTCTAGCGATGGTTTGACCATGAAAGCCGTGCGGAGCCCGGGAGTAAAACCGAGGGCGAGGAGTCCACGCGCGGCCTGCGTGCTGAGCGCGTCGAGCTGCTGATAGCTGAGATGCGCGTACACTGTTCGCCCACGCGGATCGCTGCCGCAGGGAAAGGCCACGGCATCGAGAAAGGGATCGCTCGCCGCGCGCTCGCTCAGGGTCTGGGCGATGTTGTACCAGTCGTCACCGATGGATCCATCGGCGGCTTCCACCCTGCGCGGCTCGATTCCGGGAGACGATACCATCGTTTACTCCGCAGCCTGGTTCGTCGATGCGAGAAAATTGCGAATCAGGCTGATCGCCTCATCGCCCAAGTCTTCCAGTATGTAGTGACCACCATCGGGAAAACTATGAATGGAAGCGTGCGGCCAGCGGCGCCGCCATTCGGCAAGAAAATGCTGATCGAATACAAAATCCCGTTCGCCCCAGATAATCTGCACGGGTTTTTTGGCGAGCAGAGAAAGATTTTCCGAAACGAAGTCGACGATCTTCCACGAGGGGTCTTTGCGACTCAAGGGAATGTCTTGCACGAAACGGTGCACCGCGCGGCGATGTTCCCAAGTATTGTAGGGCGCGCGGTAGGCGCGACGCAGGGCGGCCGGCATGGTCTGTCTTTGCATGCCGATGTAACTCGCCGTAACCGCGAAAGCATTGAAGCCTCGCACTAGCACTGCTCCGACGCGATCGGATCGACTGAGCGTGAGAGCCAAAGGAAAAACTTTCTGCTGCGGCAACGAAAATCCGGCCGTGTTCATTAACACCAGGCGTTTGATGAGATGGGGATGCCGGCAGGCAAAGGCCAGACCTATCATGCCACCCCAGTCATGAAGAACGAGCGTGATATCGCGGAGACCGAGTTTGGCGACCAGCGTCTCGACGTCATTGACGCGTTGCTCGAGTCGATAGTTGTAATCGCTATCGTCTGGCTTGTCGGAAAGTCCGCACCCGACGTGGTCGGGGACGACCAAACGGTAGGAATCCTTGAAGCCTTCGATCAAGTGACGGAAATAAATGGACCAAGTGGGGTTACCATGCAGAGCGAGGAGGACCTCGCCCTTGCCTTCGTCCAGATAATGCATGCGAGTGTTACCGACCGGCATATAATGGCCGCGATAAGGATAAAAATCGTGGAGCGCGCGCATATTTACCATTCAACACCTAACATCAAACAGTTGAGGCCACTGCCGATACCCAGCCAACCCACTTGGTCGCGGTTTTGAAGGAATCCGCGTTCGTCGGCTAAAGCCGCCGTGAGAGGCAGAGAAACGGTGCCCATATTGCCAAGAAAAGGAAACGTTGCGTAGTCTTTCGACTCATGGATGCCCAAAGCCGAAAGGACCGACTTGCGATGGGTGAAGCCGACCTGGTGAGAAATAATTTTGTCGACCCGCTCTTGCAGCCAACCGAGTTCCTGCAGCATGGCGAGCCAAGTTTTTAATCCCAGAGTGACACCGTGTTTCATGACGTTGATCGCATCGGTGATCATGAACTGCTCAAACACGGTATGTCGCAAACGCTTGAGGCCCCAGCGACAGAGGTCGTGCTGACTGTTGTCGTTTCTAATAGCGCCCCCAAGAAGGCGGTGCGAGCGCCCGAGGTCGGGATAGCGACTGAGCACCACGGCAACGGCGCCGGAGCCCCCGGTGAAGGTCGCGATATTGTCGCGAAAGCTCTGCAGATCTTGATGATCCATGAGATGCTGCAAAGCGTCTTCGTTGACTTCACGCGAACTCTCGCAGGAGAGGACGATCCCTATTTGCGCCTGGCCCAGTTCGATTCGATTCGCCACTTCGATCATGCCATTGAGAACGCCGAGACAGGCGTTGCTCAAATCGAACACCGTCGCTGCGCTGCTCACGCCTAGCTCGGCTGCAATACGGCAAGCCGTCGCGGGTTCGTAATAATCGCGGCAGACGCCGGTATAGATCACCACGTCGAGATCCTGCCCACTCAGACCGAGCGCTTGCAAAGCTTTGCTGCCAGCGGCAATGGCGCCGTCAGAAACTTGAAATTGACGGGGCCACCAGCGTCGCTCCTTGATTCCCGTCAAAGCTTCCAGCTGCCCGAGCGGGATGCGTAAGGTGTTGTAAATCGGTTGCAAGGCTTCTTCGAGGACTCGCGTTGACACGATTTCCTCGGGCAACTCATAGCCGATACTATT
>CANJJY010000062.1 GCA_947474445.1 Oligoflexaceae bacterium | reverse complement strand
TAGCCGTTAATCGGAAACCAATCGAGGATGAAGCCGAAGAAGTATTGGAACGCCATGATATAGACGAGATAGGAGATACTCATCCCGGCGACAAAGAGAAAGGTACTGTAGCGATCGATCCAAGACCCGCGGTAAAAGGCGATCAGCACGGCGATAGCGAGATTGATCAAGATCCCGATCACGAAGGGTGGCACCGTCAGGGACAGAGATACGACCGCTCCGTGAGCAAAAATTTCGCTAAGCTTGTCGCCACTGGTGTAAGACTCGCCAAAATCAAGCGTGACGATCTGCCGAAGAAAATCCAAATACTGCATGTAGAGTGGTTGATCTAGGCCCCACTTGGCGCGCAAAGTAGCGATCGCTTCAGGCGTTGCGTGGTTGCCCAAGGCGAGTCGAACCGGATCTTCCCCGACCGCGGTGAAGAGCAGAAAGACTAGCAGCGAGACTCCCAGGATAATGGGAATCATCTGTAGGATGCGACGGACTAAATAGGACAACATAGAGCGCCCCTCACTTTTCGGCTAGATCGAGGTACTTATAAGGATACTCATCCATCATGTGACGCTTGAAGTTCTGCACGTTCTTCTGAAGAAGACCCGCGATGATCTGGTTGTACATGAGAACGTAGGGGACCTCTTCTTTGATGATGCCATCCATCTCGGCAATGATCTTCAGGCGCTCGGGTCCGTTGGGCATATCCTTCATTTTCAGATAGAGCTCATCGTAGCGGGCATTGCTAAAGTTGCCATCGTTCGGGAGAGGAGCCTTATTCGGGCCGTATAGCAATGCATAGAAGTTTTCGGGATCGGGGTAATCCGCATTCCAGCCCGCATCAGCCAACTGAAAGTTGCCGGCTTCTGTCTTTTGTAGAAAGCTAGAAAAGGTTTGAAAATTACCGTTCACCTTGATGCCTGCAGCGGCTAATGAATTGCGGACGAATTCATAGGCTTGACGCATATCCTTGCTCGTCGTCCTATATTCTATATTCAGCTCAGGGAGTCCCTTGCCTTCGGGATAGCCGGCTTCCGCCAGTTTTTTCTTAGCTGCCTCGAGATCGGTCTTGTACCACTGCGATTGGGTCTCTTTCTCATTGCCAGCGATCTCTTGGGGAATGAGGGACTGCGAAGAGAAGCCGCGACCGTTCAAAATCAAGTCGATGTAACCTTCGTAATCAAAGGCCAAAGCAATGGCCTGTCTCAGCGCCTTTTTCTTACCGACCAGAGGCTCTTGAAAGCTAAACTTCATGTAAGTCGATGACAGGGAGGTCGTGTAGAAGAGATTAAACTTATCGGCGAAGGGCCCTTTCAACTTGAACTGCTTGTGATCCAAACGATCGACCATGGCCTTGAAATCATCGCGGTTGATGGCCACCCAATGCATCTGCCCTTTTTTGAATTTAAGCATAGCCGGCTGCGGCTCTTCGATCAGGGGCAGCTGAACTTCATCGACGAAAGGCAGACGCTTACCTGATGCCGTCAACAGTCCGGCAGCTTGATCTTCAGGCTGACCTTCTGTGGGGTAGGTTTCCCAGTAGTTGGGATTTTTCGCGAGGATGGTCGTTCCGCGACGCGAATATGTTTTCATAGAAAAGGGTCCGGTCCCGACAGGGTTCTTATCGATGTCGGAACCGTACTTTTTAACGGCTTCAGGAGCGATGATAGAGAGTTGAGAAGCAGCAAAAGGATAGAGGTTGAGTGAGCTCTCGTTGACGAATTGAATCGTCAGTGAGTAGGCATCGACCTTTTTTATCCCAGCGATAGTGGCCTTATCATAGTCGAATGCCTTACCCTGCTTTTTGGATAGCTCGCGAAAGTCATCCATCCCCAAGATTCTGCCAGCCAGCAGAGAGTAGCTGCGGTCGTTAATGTTAGCATCAGCAAAGCGCTTGATAGAGAAAATGACATCGTCAGCGTTGAGTTCCCGGCCTTTGCCATCAGGAAAGCAGGCGT
Organism: Oligoflexaceae bacterium; assembly: GCA_947474445.1. Lineage (GTDB taxonomy): Bacteria > Bdellovibrionota_B > Oligoflexia > Oligoflexales > Oligoflexaceae > Oligoflexus. The sequence goes on along the minus strand of CANJJY010000062.1, from coordinate 12,405 downwards.
TGTCGTGGAACTTAACACCCTTGCGCAGGGTGAAGAGGAAAACGTTGCCCTGCTGTTTTTCAGGCATTTTTTCGAGCAGCGCCGGCACCATCGTGTAAGGCCGCTTGAGGTAGTGATACTGAAGCAAAGTATCGTAGAGGTTACGCACTAAAAGCGACGAAGCGGCATCGAACTGTTTCTGCGGGTCGATGCTTTTTTCTTCGGAGGTACGGTAGTGATAGAATATCTTGGCTCCACCTTTGCCGCCCGCTGTCGCGCTATCCGCCTTATTTTTTTTGGTGCAAGCAGGATTGAGGCCCAGCACGACCCAGCCGAGAGTCAGGGCCAGTATTAAGAGAGGGTTTTTCAATGGAGGACCTCCTTCTTCTTGATGTCTTCTGCGAAATGGCAAGCGACCTGATGAGACGCGTTAGCGTCGAGAGTTCTCAATACCGGGCGTTCGCTGCGGCAGCGATCAACGGCAAAAGGACAGCGCGTATGAAACGCACAGCCGGATGGTGGCCGACTCGGACTAGGAACATCACCTTCAAGCACTGCAATTTTGCCGACCTGACGAGGGTCTGGTTTGGGGGCAGAGAGGAGCAGGGCTTGCGTATAGGGATGCGAGGGATTTTTATAGATGTCCGCCGAGCGCGCTAGCTCAACGACGCGACCGAGATACATCACCGCTACGCGATCGGAGATATACCGCACGACGTTGAGATCGTGAGATATAAAAATATACGTCAGTTTCAACTGCTTTTGCAGATCGAGCAGCAAGTTGAGAATCTGCGCTTGGATCGAGACGTCGAGCGCCGAGACGGCCTCGTCACACACGATCAACTTGGGATTGAGGGCCAAAGCTCGGGCAATCCCGATGCGCTGCCTTTGGCCACCACTGAACTCGTGAGGGAACTTATTGATATCGGATTGCCGCAAGCCGACCAGCTTGACCAGATCATCGACTTTTTGCCGACGCTCTTCGGGTCCACCCATGCCGTGCAGCAAGAATGGTTCTTCGAGAATATCAGCGATGGTCATCCGAGGATTGAGCGAAGCGTAAGGGTCTTGAAAGACCATTTGAATCTGCCGACGGAACTCCTTGAGCTCCTTATCCTTGAGATCGGCAATGTCTTTTCCCTCGAAGAGGACTTGTCCCGACGTCGGTTGATAGAGCCGAACGATGGCGCGGCCGAGAGTGGATTTTCCGCAGCCCGACTCCCCGACGACACCGAAGGTTTCGCCTTCTTGCAGACTGAAACTCACATCATTGACAGCATAGACGTTGCCGATCGGTCGCCGGAGTAGGCCGCCGCGGATCGGAAAGTGCATGTTGAGATCTTTGACTTCCAACAACTTGCTCATGGCCTCATACCTTTCCAGCAAAATAGCAGGCCACCTGATGACCATCGGCCGCCGTACGCAGAGGAGGATGTTGCTCGAAGCAAGGGCCTTGAGCGCTAGGACAACGCGTGTTGAAGCGACAGCCCAGCGGCAGATTGCGGAGGCTTGGGACCGTACCTTCGATGGTATAGAGACGCTGTTCTTTGGTCACCGTTGGCGATGGAATCGAGGCCAAAAGACCTTTGGTATAGGGATGCTGCGGGCGCTCGAAAATATCGATCACAGTCCCGTATTCGACGGCTTTACCCGCATACATGACGACGACGTGATCAGCTACTTCGGCGACGACGCCGAGATCGTGCGTGATGAAGAGGATCGCCGTATCTTTTTCTCTTTGCAGCTCCTTCATCAAGCGAAGGATCTGCGCTTGGATCGTCACATCGAGAGCCGTGGTCGGCTCGTCGGCGATGAGCAGACTGGGTTCGCAAGCGAGGGCCATCGCGATCATCACCCTTTGACGCATCCCACCCGAGAGCTGAAACGGGTATTCATCGATCCGCGTGTTGGGGTCGGGGATGTGAACCAACTTGAGCATGCGCAAGGCTTCCGCCTTAGCCTGGCTTCGCGACATACCGCGATGGATGCGAAAGACTTCGGCTATCTGATCGCCTATCGTATAGACAGGGTTCAGGGCGGTCATCGGCTCCTGAAATATCATCGAGATGCGATCACCGCGGATCTTTCTCATCTGATCTTTAGAAAAAGCAGCGATGTTTTGACCTTCGAAGATGATTTCGCCTTCTTCGACAAAGCCATTGGCGTCTTGCACCAAGCCCATAATCGTCATGGCGGTCACCGACTTGCCACAGCCGGATTCGCCAACGACCGCAAGGGTCTTACCTTTTTCGACTGTAAAGCTGACGCCATCGAGGGCGCGCACTTTTCCGGTTTCGGTGTTGAAGGCTGTGCGGAGCTCGCGCACTTGGAGCAAAGCGTTCGATTCCTGCATGAACCTGTTTCCTGTTGTCTGGGTTCATCTCAACTTAAGTGACCTCTCTTCTAATCTATTTCCCAGGCACTTGCAAACAGGATGCACGGCCAGTCAGGACTCTCGCGAGCGAAAAAAGCTTCTGTATCGGCGGACTTACTATCCGCTGAATCCTCGGCGATTGTGCGCCTTTTCTAGAGGATCCTTGCCAGCTGGGTCTGTTTCTGAGCCCATTTCACAACAAAGGCATCGATCCACCGCCGGTCCTTGAACGCTGGCGGCTGGCGGCTGATAAAGCCAATGTGACCCCCTGAAGGTTGCAGCAGGCTCGTCGTCGTAGGGCTGAAAGGCGCGCTCAATACGGCATTCACGGGGACGATGGGATCATCCGCCGCGCTTAAGATGAGAGTCGGCAGGCGAATCTGCGCCATGACACGAACTGGAGAACAGCGCGTGTAGTAGTCATCGAGATCGGCAAAACCACCGCGCGGAGCCGTGAACACTTCATCGAATTGACGTAGACTCTGTTTCTTAAACTGGCTCTGGGCAAAGCTTTGATCGATCATGCCCAAGGCGAGAAGTTGTTTGACGAGAGTCTTGGTATAATAAATGTCATAGTGTCGATTCGTCCACCGACACAGAGCTGCGGAGCTTGCGTGCAGGTCGAGTGGCGCACAGACGCTGAGGGCCGCGCGGACTTCAGGAAGTTCGGCGAGCTCGCTCACGCGGGTGGCCAGCATGTTGAGCATGATGGTACCCGACAGGGAAAAACCGACGATGAAAATCGGACGGCCAGGCCAAGTTTGGGCCAGAGCCCTAAGTCCCGAGAGGACATCGTCGACCGATCCTGAATGATAGATACCTTGAGCCTTGGCCCCCTCGGGCGCGCATCCGCGATGATTGTGCCGGACGGCTTGAAACCCTTGCTCGATCAGCTTTGTAGCAATGCGCAGCTTATACGCTGACGCCGAGCTTCCGCCTAGCCCATGCAAGAGATAAACGATGGGTGCACGCTCTACGCGAGGGCGTGGATGATTGATTTCTAGAATCAGTTCGTCGCCGCCGGTGACCGGCACGGTGAGGAGTTGATCGCGTTCCAAACGGGGCGCCGATGGATACATATAGGCGACCAAGGTTTGCAGCTGGCCGCCGCGGATCAGAGGATGGGGTTCGAATAGACTATCTTGCTCTTGCACGCACGGCCCCCTGCGAGGTTGCGAGGGCTCAAGGCCTGGCCCCGCGTAGTTTTGGGATGGGAATCGCGTCCTTGCTTTGCTTTTTACCTTGTGTTCTATGGCTCCGTGGATAGTTTTAGCAGAGATGACCACGGTCAGGCGAAAGCCTTTTGCTGCCACCGCTGTCCCCTGTGAGGAGAATACCCGTGTCGCTAGTTGCACTACTCGGCCTTTTTCTGGCGCTTCGTCTTACGCAGCATCTCGTCGAATCTGGCCTTTCTTGGCTGAATTTTCGCTACGCCCTGCGGGCAGATCGACGCGAGGAAGCAGCGCGAGCCCTCGATATTCCGGCCGCTGATATGGACAAGGCCGTCGCTTACACCCGGGATAAATTTTATTTTGGTCAAATTTCTGGTTGGGTCAGTCTTTTCGTAACCCTGGTTTTTTTGGGTCTGGGCGGATTGGGTCTGATTGAAGAGAAGGCCATCGCCTGGTCAGGAGGCGGCCCCATCCTCACAGGACTCTATTTTTTCGCGATTTTAGGGACGCTCAGTTATCTCGCGCAGATCGGTTTCAGCCTCTACTTCACATTCGTGATCGAGCAGAAGCATGGCTTCAATCGACAGACCGTCGGTGGTTTTATCGCCGATCAAATCAAAACGATCGTTCTCAGCGTTGTGCTCGGCGGCGCCCTGCTGAGTCTGCTCCTTTACGTGATGCAGTCCATGGGTTCTTCCTGGTGGTGGATCGCCTGGCTTTTGATCTTTGCTTTCAATTTGATCACGGCCTGGATTTACCCGACTGTGCTGGCCCCACTCTTCAATAAGTTCAGCCCCCTCGATGAAGGTTCATTGAAAGAGGCTATCTTTCATCTGGCGAAGAAGATAGATTTTCGCGCCGAGGGCATCTCGATCATGGACGCATCGCGTCGGTCTTCGCACGGGAATGCTTATTTCACCGGTGTCTTTGGCAAAAAGAGAATCGTGTTATTCGATACGCTCATCAAGTCGATGGGTCATCAGGAGATCGTCGCCGTCCTCGCTCACGAGCTGGGACATTTCAAGTTGAATCACGTTCGCTGGTCTTTGATTCGTAACTTCTTCACCATGGGTTTCATCTTTTTCCTCCTCAGCGTCTGCCTTCCCTTGTCCTCGTTCTATCAGGCCTTCGGCTTGTCTGGGGTTTCGCACTACGGTGCATTAGTCGTCTTCTCACTCTGGTTCGGACCTATTGGCTTTCTCTTACAACCGATTGGCACCTTGCTCTCGCGGCGGAATGAATTTGCTGCAGATGCCTTTGCCTTAGAGCACATTGAAGACAAACGCTCTCTCGGCAAGGCTTTGCTGAAATTGCGAGAGAACAGTCATGTCATGCCGATTAGCCATCCGTGGTACTCAGCGATTTATCATTCCCATCCACCCCTGCTTGAACGATTGAAAGCAATGGGTTACATTGGGTGACAGCAGCGACCAGCATAAGGTGAACGCATGGAAAAGCTGACTACGCGCCAACAAAAAGCTTTTGATTTCATTCGTACGCATACGGACCGTGTCGGCTATGCTCCCACTCTCCGCGAGCTGTGTGAGTTCATGGGGTATAAAGCAGTCGGTTCGGCTCAGGACGTGATCGCTTCTTTGCGTAAAAAGGGCTATCTCACGATTCCCGGAAAACAGTCGGCTCGCTCTCTGACTCTCTCCGATCAAGGTAAAAAATATCTGGGTGTGCAGCTCTTCAGTCGACGCAATCACGACGACTCTTTCCTTATTCCTTGCTTGGGCTCGGTGCCTGCCGGGCTTCCTCTCGAAGCGATCGAAGACCCCTCAGGTACTTTGCGTATATCAACATCGCTCGTCCCCCGTTGGGTTCGCCAGGAAGATCGTCTTTTTGCCCTGCAGGCCAAAGGCGAGAGTATGGTGGAGGCCGGGATCTTAGATGGGGATTGGTTGGTCGTCCATAAGCAGGAAGAAGCGCCGAGTGGTTCGATCGTCGTCGCTCAGGTCGAGGGCAGCGCAACGGTCAAGCGGCTGATGTTTGAACAGCGGTCGGGCTGGTTTCTGAAGCCGGAAAATCCCGATTTTGATCTGATGTATGCCGACAGGGTGAGCTTTGAGGTCCTGGGCCGCGTGGTGGCTCTGCAGCGGAGTTTTGTCGATAGTTTTGCTTGATATTGGGGTTTCTTGTTCGGCTCGTCTTGTCTACGACGCTGCTGGCTCGGTTTTCTTCTGTGCTGTTCCATAGGCATGGACCATCAGTAGCGATCGATCATCTTCCAAGCGAAAATCTTTACCTATTTCATCGAGCATCGTCGTCAGGGTTTCGAGCTGGGGCAGCTCGTCGATTTGATCAATTTTTTGAATCAGGCGGCGCAGAGCGCGGCCGCCCTCCATGTAACCGTCGGTGAAGGTAAAGAGCAGCGTCGATTCCTTGAGGTGAATCTCCTCGCTGACAAACAGCGCCGTGCTCGTCATACCGAGCGCCGACGAGCGGAGAGGGATGTGCCGGGATTTTTCCCTTCCCTTCAGGATCCAACCAGGTGATCCAGCGTTGAATATTTCCGCGCGGCCCTTCTCGTGCAGGACGATCGCCGTACAGGAACAGGTGATCTGACGATCGAAGAGTTCGATGATGCGTTGATTGAGGCGTTGGAGCGTATCGGTCATCGGCATATTCAGGCGTTCGCATTCCCCAAGGATACCGATGATAACAGCGACGGGGATAGCGGCCGATGGTCCCTTACCGACTACATCGCCAAGCAGAATGCGTCTTTCGCCTTCGCCTTTGCCCCATAGATAGATCCAATCACCGCTCATCTCCTGCGCGGGTATATAGCTCATCGAAAAGCGGAAGGGGCCAAAACCCTGCTCTTTGTGTGAGGGCAAGAGGATCTCCTGGACAGCACGGCCGAGGTTCAATCGTTCCGCCAGCTGGATCTTGGACTTCTCTTCTTCGAGGCGCAGCGCGCGTTCATGCAGGTACTGGTTTTCGAGAGCGATGGCTTTCCACTCTGTCCCGAGTCGGTTGTAGATGTACTGCACGGTCCCACCACCGATGAGGCCTGCCAAAGGCAGGATCCAAGAGATGAGGATATTCTGGTAGCTGAAAAGGTAATTGACCAAGAGAAAGTAGGCTCCGCCGAGGAGAATAAGAATTCCCCAAAATTGGACGGGTCCCGTCTTTCGAGCAATCAAGCTGCCGAGCATGCCCATGATGACGATGAGAACTTGCAGACCCTGATAGTCCATGGGCCTCAGCCAGTTATTTTGCAGGACGGAATCGACGACGGTCGAGACGATGACCCCGCCAGGCATATCGCCGAAGGGTGTACCTTCGATAAAGTCGGTGGCGCCGGTGAAGAAGTTATAGACGATGATGACGACATCGCCGGGCTCGACCCCGGTCTCTTCCTGATGCTGCCTGGCGCGGATGAGAGGGAGGCGCAAGCTACGCATGTTGTTGGATTCGTAATACATGTTGAGCGGTCGATAGTTGACGGAGATGGAGCCATTCTCGTCGAGAGGGACGGGTACACCGTTGATCACCAGCCCATCTTCCACCGCAATGCGATCGGCGGCGTAGAGTGAGATGTGCGGAAAGATATATTTATCTTTGTAGTTGAGCAGAGGAATAATCGCACCATAGCGTTCAATCCCGAGATGGCCCACTTTGGTAAACGATCCTTCGTAGGCGGGGTCATAAACGGTGATGTTACCGGTACGGGGCAAAACAGACTTCTTGATGAATCGCCGCCCTGCTTCTCTGTCACCTTCCAGCATCGATTCGATGCCATATTTATCGTCGGTGAATAGATCGGGCGAACGCAGATTACTGTCGACTTCGCCGATGGACAGACCAGTGTAAATGGGGGCATCGGTGATCGCGCGCAGGCGGGCGTTCAGTTTTTCACGCGCACTCTCATCGTCGCGCGAGAGCCGCTCATCGTCTCTGGAGAGCAGAGGCAGAGTGCCGAGCAGCGCATCGATCAGAATGGCTTTTGGCTTTCGCCTGGCGATGTTCTCGAGGAGAAGCGTGAGATCTTCCATCGTGAGCTCGGGCTTCTTGAGGAAATCCTTGGTCTTATCATCGAGCGCAATAATCTTGAGATGCGGTGAGAGAGGCGGCGTCTTCTGCAGGAGATGACGCACACGAAAGAGGACGGGGTCGGAGATGGAGTTGCGGATGGATTCATGCACGACGGTCGGCGTAATGAGAACGAGGAGGAGGACCCAAAAAACCCAGATCAACGCAAACAGACGCTGAGAATCGCGTCGGTGTTTATTTTCGTTTTTTTCGGTGATTGTGGCCAACTTATCTCCTCGTGTCTTTTACCCTTTCGGCAAACGTGAGCAGATCTTAATGGGTGCGAGCGAGGCGTCGCTTGGTCCTATGACATAAAATAAACATAGATCGATTGATCTTGGAGGGTTCGTCCTGCGTTTCTCTCTCAATGTCTAAAAGTCAATACTGCCGTGCGCGCGAAGAAAGGATGAGAAGGGTTGACGAGCGAGAGAGAGCTCTATACCATACTATTGTATGGTTAATCGTGAGGGCGGCAATGCTGACACCTAAATCCCCAGAACAACTTAAAGAAATGGCTCTTCATGCCCTGCCGCCCAGCCATTTGTCGAGCGGTCACCCACTCCTCGACGAGTTCCTCGATGGCGGTCTTCGTTGGGGGGAACTCAGTGAGTGGGGCATGCCTTGGGGCCAATCTTTGCGCGAAGTTATTCTGTGGTTTCTCATACGCGCCCAGCAGACGGAGCCCTGTTGGATTCTTTGGATCTACGGGCAGTCCGATATAAGCATCAATCCTCTGGCCTGGCAAGCGCGGGGTCTCGATCTGAATTGGATTCGCTTCGCTCGAGCCCAGCAACCTTTGCATGATTTGAAGCCCATTTTTCTTTCACCTTTTTTCCGCATCATCGTGATCGATGCACCGCAGCGACTCGCTGATGATGATTGCGCTTTTCTTGCCCGACAGGCTCGTCGCCAGCAGCAGATGCTGATCATTTTGAGACCCCATGCTCTTTCGCCCAACCGCGGCAATGTATGGGCCAAGATGCGGGTCAATTGTTGGCATGACCTGCAGCAGCAGCGCATTTTCGCCAAGATTGTCAAGGGACGCAGACCACGTCAGATCATGTGGCCTATCCCGACTTTTTAGAGTCTGTCGGAAAAGCTGCCATCATCAACTCAGGGACTCTTTTATGACTTCTCTTCTTTCTTTTCCTAACGACACCCTCGATGCAGTACCCGCGTCATCGCTCTGCTTTCTGGCACTTCGCGCGACCGACATCAAGGCTGAAGATCTTCAAGCTCTGACGCCCCGTCTGATGCTGTGGGAAGACGATCTGTGGCTGCTCGACCTGAGGCCGTGCCTGAGCTATTGGTCGCTTCAAGCACACAGCAGTCAGCTCACTCTCAGTCAACTGCTGCAAAGAACGCTCGAGCGCTTGAGCCTCTCCCCTGATTATCAAGGCGCCTTGGCCCATCATCCCTGGCAGGCCATTCTCTTGGTCAAAATGTTGGAAAAGAAAAAATTTTCTGGGCTGACCACCCAATCCCAACGCATAGGGAATAATCTTCTGTCGTCCTTGAGCTGGGATATGTGGTGGGCGGCAGCCGAGCGTTATGCCTCGCATAGCACGAGCCCTGTGCAGACAGCTTTCCCTCGTTATAAGCGAGCGATGCAATTGGCTTTGCGTCGCTTGGCCTGCGACAGTCCTGGGCAATTGAAAAGCATGCCTGTCGCGCAACTCCGTCGACGCTTTGGAAGCCTCCTCGCTCAGCTCTGGGAGATGACCTATTCTTTGCCTCATAGCTCATCCAGCAGCGAGGGCCTCTGGGCTGAGACCGCACTGTTCCCCTGGCATCCCTTCGTCATCCGCGAACCTTTGATACGAACCCGGCATTTAGATTTCCCTCTTAATGACTGGCAAGTTCTTGAACCCTTTTTACGTGAGGATTTGAATCGTTTTTGTGTCTTAGATTCTTTTAAGAAAGGAGAGCGTATCCTGAATTTGGAGTGGCGGATTGTCCTCTATTCCCTTCAAGAAATCCCAATATCCGTCCTATTTCGCCATCCACATTGCCTTCACTCTGAATCCCCGCATCAGAGGACAGCTCTACTCCAAATTTTCTACGCTTTTCAACAAACCATGCGCTCTCTCAGAGAGCGCCACGAGGAGGCTCCCTGGATTGTCTCCTGGGAGCTTCGCATCCTTCAAACGCTCAGACCTCTGCCCCAACGTAAAAGCCTCTTTGCCGATGACAAAGGGGAATGGGAAGAACTTTTGACTCTTGAAAACCAGCTCGATCGACCGCTTGAAGCCTATCGCGTCCGCGAAGATTGGGTGCCGGAAGATTCCTTTGCCTTGACTTCCCTGTCAGATACGGAGCCGCTGGAGGATACTTATCTACCGCCTCTGCATTATCTCGGTCGGCATCGCCCTCTTTTTCTGATGCAAAAGCCTCAGCCATGGAGCTCGTCGGGACAGAGTCTTCTCTGGAAGTTTCGTGAACGCACGATGGACAAGTGGTGGCTGGCTCAAGGCAATACCGTGCGTGACTATTACCAGGTCGTATCGCAAGAACAAATCTTTTGGATTTTTAGAGATGCCAAAGGTCAGTGTTTTCTCCAGGGCATCTATGGCTAAGAATTCTTTACAATACGCGCGCCTCCTGAGCTTTAGATGGATCATGCTGCCCTACACCTACGTTCGCTGCCTTCTATGACGATGATCTGGCATGAGTGGCTCACGCACAGTAATTTCAGCTTTTGCATGGGGGCGTCGCATCCGGAAGACTATATCGATCGGGCTCATGAGTTCGGCTATGCCGGTCTCGGTCTGTGCGATTACGATGGGGTCTATGGCCTGGTACGCGCGTACCGCCGCCAGCGCGAGCGAAGTGCCAGTGGCAGCATGCCCCTCTCTCTCTTCTATGGAGCCGAGGTACATCTGCAGGCCGATCATGAACGGCCTTTGATTTTTCGCGATACGCTGGTTCTCTATGCTCTCAATCAAAAGGGTTATGGCCAGCTGTGCCACCTCTTGACGCTCGCCCATCGCGAGAGCAAAAATCAAGCGGTGCTCCCTCTGGCCACTCTATGCGCGGCCGCGACCTCTGATTTGATCTGTCTGCAACCCATGCGCGGCTTGATACGACGTTGCCCGCGCGAGGTTGTCGCTGCCCGCTACGCACAGCTGCGCGCTATCTTCCCTAGCCGCTTTTATCTTATCCTCAGTCGTCACCTAAATCCTATCGAAGACGCGTGGATCTCTCCGACGCTGCGCTTGAGTCAAGAACTCGATATTCCCTGCCTATTCAGTCAGGATGCTTATTTTCACGAGCCGGACAGCAAGGAAGTATGCGACGTGATGCAGGCGATCCGTTTGAATCAAGCGGTCGACCAGGTGATTCCTCATCTTTTTGTGAACAGTGAGCGCTGTCTGCAAAGCCTCGATCTTTTGCAGCAGCGCTACGCTTGTTTCGGCGATGGGGAGCGCATGCTCTGTCACGCGCAGGAGCTAGCCGAGCGCTTTGATTTTAGCCTGGCTCAATTGCGCTATCATTATCCTCAGGAGTTCCTGCCTCCCGGTTACACGGCGCACACCTATCTGGAAGAACTCATCTGGCAATCTGCCGGTCAGCGCTATAAGGGAGCGATTCCCCCCGCTATCGCACGCTTGCTGCAATACGAACTCAAGCTGGTCGTCGAACTCGGTTTTGCCGATTATTTTCTTACGGTGTGGGATATCGTGCGCTGGGCGCGCACTCAGGCTATCCTCTGCCAGGGTCGCGGTTCGGCAGCCAACTCGGCAATCTGCTTTGTGCTCGGCATCTCGGCGGTCGATCCGAGTTGCTTTGATGTTCTCTTCGAGCGTTTTATCAGTCGCGAACGGGGCGATCCACCTGATATCGATGTCGACTTTGAGCATGAAAGACGGGAAGAGGTAATTCAATATATCTACCAGCGCTATGGACGGCAGCGAGCTGCTATGGTCGCTAACGTGATCACCTTTCGTCGCCGGAGTGCCCTCCGTTTTGTCGGCAAGGCGCTCGGCATTGCCGATGCCGCGCTGCAGGATGCGGCCCGTCTGCAAGAACATCGTTTTTCCAGTGAGACGCCGCACAATCTGAGACCTCAAACCCCTGCCGGTGAGCCGGTGGCACCGGAAGGAGCCATTCCCTGGGCTCTCTGGGAGCGACTGGCGCGCCGCATCACGGGTTTTCCACACCACATGGGCATCCACTCAGGCGGCTTTGTCGTCACCCAGGAATCGCTTGATGAACTTTGCCCGCAGGAGCCAGCGACGATGCCTGGACGCACCGTGATCCAGTGGAGCAAGGACGATATCGAGTATCTCAACATTTTCAAAATCGATGTCTTAGCCCTGGGAATGCTCACCGTCTTGCGTAAAGCCATGCATCTCGTCGCCGAACATGAGAATATTGCCCTCGCCCTGCATACGATCCCGGCAGAAGATGGCGCCACCTATCGCATGATCCAAAGAGGCGACACGGTCGGCACGTTTCAGATTGAATCACGCGCTCAGATGTCCATGCTCCCGCGCTTGAGGCCGCGCACATTCTACGATCTCGTCATTCAGATCGGTATTATCCGCCCGGGTCCTATCCAAGGTGGGCTCATTCATCCTTTTATCAGGCGTCGTCAGGGACTCGAACCGGTCATCTATCCTGATGCACGGTTGGAACCCATCCTCAGGCGCACTCTCGGCGTTCCTATCTTTCAAGAGCAGGTCATGCGCATCGCGATCGCCGTCGGTGATTTCAGTCCGGGCGAAGCCGATCAACTCCGTAAGCATATCGGCGCCTGGTCGCTCAATAAGGAATGGGGTCCCATAGTCGACAAGCTCGAAGCGGGCATGCGGCGCAGCGGCGTTAAGGAACATTTCGTTC
>CANJJY010000061.1 GCA_947474445.1 Oligoflexaceae bacterium | reverse complement strand
ATTGCGCTTGGATTTGGAGGTTTTGGACTTAGGAACTGCCATATTGAAATACTCCTCTTAACCGCAGGCGGAAAAGCTGCTGCTTCTTTTGGAACCTACCCTATTACCGTCTGAGGATGGACTGGTCAAGTGCGGAGTCTCAGGAGGCTTGAGTGGATGGGGTCGCAGAGAGTTAACGCACGTCTTGGATGATTAGAGTCAATTCGCCGCGGTCTAATTTGGTGCTACCCGTTAGAGTGACACCTTTGCTGCGGTTTTTAAGCATTTCGTAGTAAGCATTCTTAAAGAACACGACCTTCATGTTCATGCCCGTCGCGTCGCGCATCGAGATATTGCACTTTGACAGGCATTCTTCGAGGGCGTTTACGTTAAAAGTCAAAGGACCGATGGTCTGAATTCTTCCGGCGGTGGCCAGTGCTTTGGCAATCGGTCCTTGGCCCGAAGCAGAGGCTGGCGGATTCGTTGGAATGGGGTTCAGTGCAATGACGGGGGGCGCGGCTTGCGTTGAAACCGAGGGGCTCTTAGGAGCCACGGGGACTGGTTTCGGAACCGGGACCAAAGGGGTGCTGCTTGGTTTACTGCTCGAGACCCTTGGCTCTTTAGCGGGCTTTTCACTGCGTGACGGCTTTACGGCGATCGGCGGAGCGGGACGACTTCTGGGGGTGTCCAATCTCTTAGGTTCCGAGCGTTCTTCTTCGCTGATCGGGGCTTCGCTTCGCGCCGGTTCTGCTTTCAAAACGGGAGTTTTGGGTGCCGGTTGAGAACGGGGCGGCTCCGGAGCTTTTTGAATCAGACGCGGGCGCGGCCGATTGCTTGGTTCGACCTCTCGATTGGTCTGCGTTTCCGCACTCGGAGGGGGCGCGATGTTTCTCTGTAGATTGTGCTGCAGGATAAGAAAGCCCATGACGCCGATCGCGAGGCCGATGGCAGCGATCATCAAGAATGTTCGCTGCTTGCGCTGCTGCGCGACGCGCCGGCTGCTCGCCATGCGCGCAAGTTCGGTCAAAACTTTTGAAGACGGACTTCCGACGCCGATCTGCTGCGGAATTTTCCCATCTTCAGCCAGTTCTTTCATGCGATCGCCCGCATAGCTAGAAATGAACTGAGCTATCGACATCGTTCGCTTCCCGCCGATCTTCTGCACCTGAACCTTCTTGTTGAGGACCCCCCGATTGTAGAGAGACTGAATTTCATGGGCACTCAAAGGCCCCAGGATTTTTTCGCGATCGATGATGTAGTAGCGTTTGATCGGACCTTTAGAGGAGTCCTGAATCGATGCTTCGCCCTGCTGGCGCATGGCTGAGTACTCATTGCGCCAGTTAGGACTTTGCTGGGCTGGTCCAGCCACTGCGGTCGGAGCTGAGCGAACAGGATCCATCGTGACGGGCGACTGGGCGCCGACCGCCATTTGCATAGGATTTCGATCGGCGACGACGGTGCCGTTGGGATCTTCTTGAAAAACACTGGAGGTTTCTTTGAAAATCTCGTCGACGTCGATGAGATCCTCGCGAATATTGGAGCCTTCGAGGGAAACCTTGTCAAAAGCATCGAGGGTACCACGGCGCAAAGCTTCCCTGATCTCCTTGGCCGTTTTAAGGCCGAGGTAATCATTGCCGTGATATACGTTCCAACGCTTTTCCATGCCGATGCGCAGTCTCCGTCCATAGAGAGGGCTTTTCTACCCACTCCGTCATCGGTCGAGTTTTAAGAAAATGTAAGGATTTCTGATATCTAAATGAAATTATTTAAAAAATTAGCTTAATGGGGGGCTCCCCCCGGGGTCTACAAGGGCTTGCGTCACGCAGGACTCCGCGGTAGAACGAGGCCGTCCTTTGAGAAGCAGTCGGCTATAGAGGAGTACACAATGCGATTGAAGACGGATGATTTGAGGGAAGTCCTCACGATCGATATCCGAGGTGATGAGTCTTGGTTGCGAGACATTTACTCGAGCTTCGGACAAAAGGAAGGCCAAGACCAAGCAAAAATCACCGGCCGCCTGACGGTGACCCCGGCTGACTACGGTGTCTTTTACGTGCGGGGTCAGATCACTTATGCGCCGTTCGTACACTGTGGGCGCTGCGAAGACCTCATCCCCTGGCAGATTGATCGGCGCCTCGACGCTCGCTTTCTGACACCTTACGACGATGGCGAGGATGAAGAAAAAGATCTGACTCCCGAAGATCTCGACGACTATTACATTGAAAATAAAGAGATCAATATCGAGCCACTCGTGAACGATCTCATTCAAACCGCTCTGCCGAGTCGACTTATTCAGACCACCGCTGATGGGAAGGCCTGCGCGATTTGTCTTGAAGACGTGCAGACACCCCTCGTCTTCGAGCAACAAACGTCGGAGGAAGCGAGCCCTTTTGCAGTACTTAAAAATCTGAAGCTCCCGCAGGACTGAAGTGCGGTTTCAGCTTGTACGTGGCGCCGAAGAATTGTACAGTCCTCGGGCTTTTGGGAAGAAGTTTTTCCCGCTATTTCGCAAGAAGCGGATTCAAGAAGGTCAGCCATTGGCTGTCAATGCGACGGACTTAACCTCAGGTTTAATCCCGAACTCTCCGCTTCTGACGCATAACCTTCTGATCGAGGATCGAAACTATGTCCGTTACTATCAACATGAAGCAATTGCTCGAAGCCGGCGTTCACTACGGTCACCAGACGCGTCGTTGGAACCCAAAAATGTCTCATTACATTTTTGGTCAGCGCAACGGTATCCACATCATCGACCTCCAGAAAACAGTTAAAATGTTTCAGAAGGCCTGTGACTTTCTCGAAAGCACAACTTCGCGCGGCGGCCACGTTTTGTTCGTTGGAACCAAGCGCCTCGCCCGCGATCTGGTCGAAACAGAATCGCGCCGGACAGGCCAATATTTCTGTAACTACCGCTGGCTTGGCGGAACCTTGACCAACTTTCAAACCATTCGCCAATCGATCCACCGTTTGCGTAAAATCGAACGTATGGCTGCCGACGGCACTTTCCTCAAACTGACCAAAAAAGAAGTGCTGGGCCTGACGCGTGAACGCGAAAAGCTCGAGCGTAACCTCGGCGGGATCAAAGACATGCCGGGCTTGCCATCGGCTGTTTTCATCGTCGATGCTCACAAAGAGACGATCGCGATCAAAGAAGCCAAGCGTCTTGGCATTCCCGTCGTCGCCATTGCTGATACCAATGCAGACCCAACCCTGATCGATTACCCCATCCCTGGTAACGATGACAGTCTGCGCTCACTTGAATTGTTCATCGGTACCGCAGCTCAGGCTTGTGCTGAAGGCCGCGTGCGAACCAAAGATGGTGAGCATCCTGAAAAAGGTGACCGCGAGCCGCGCATCCAGGAAGGCAGCTTCCGCGATGATAAAGGCAACCGCGTCAATGTAGAGCGTCGCTAAAAGCGAAGCAAAGGGGCGGCCGCCGCCCCTTTTGCAGGTCGCCCTATCTCAGCGCTCATAAAGATGATAATTGTTGCGCTGAGGATCGAAGGGGTAGACGACAGAGAACTGTCTAATACGGTGCCTGAATCTCTCGAGGTCGTGCGCTGATCCGACAAGCAACGACGAGATCGCCTTTTTGAGACAGGCTCTAGATTGCTTTAGCTTCATCAAATATTTCTTTTAAAATAATCTGGGAGGATGACCCGTGACAATCACAGCGAGTATGGTCAAAGAGCTGCGCGAAAAAACTGGCGTCGGCATGTTGGAATGCAAGAAAGCCCTTGAAGAAAACCAAGGCGATCTTGAGAAGGCAATCCTGTGGTTGCGTGAACGCGGTCTCTCGCGCGCGGCGAAGAAGGCTGATCGCGTCGCTGCTGAAGGCATGGTCAAAGTATTGGTCAGTCCCGATGCACGCAGCGGCGTTGTCTTGGAACTGAACTGCGAAACCGACTTCGTCAGCAAGAACGAAGATTTTCAAAAATTTGCGCAAGACGTTGCCGAGCTGGCATTGACCCGCAAGGTTCACGATCTCGATACGCTGAAGACACTCAAACTCGGCGCTGAAACAGTCGATGCAACTCTTTCCAATCTGATCGCAAAGATCGGTGAGAACATGCGTCTTCGCCGACTTGGCTTTCTCAGCAGCAGCAAGGGCACAGTCGCTGGTTACACGCACATGGGTGGCAAAATCGGTTCGCTGGTTCTGCTCGATGGTGCCGAAGGCGCCGAAGTTCAAGAAATCGGCAAAGACATCGCCATGCATGCCGCCGCTGCAGGTCCTCGTTACCTGAAGAGCGACGAAGTTAATACCGACGAACTCGAGCAAGAAAAAGAGTTGGCTCGCAAGCAACTCCTCGAGCAGAAGAAGCCAGAGAATATGATCGAAAAGATTCTTGCTGGCCAAATCACCAAATTCTACAAAGAAGTTTGTTTGATCGAGCAGGCTTTCGTCAAGGATCAAAACCTGACGATCAGGCAACTCGTTACGGAAAAAGGCAAGGGCGCATCTCTTTCAGCTTTCCACCTTTTCAAACTGGGAGAAGGCATCGAGAAGAAAAAAGAGAACTTTGCCGAAGAAGTCGCCGCACAACTGCGGAGCTAAGCAAAATAAGCCCCGATTTGATCGGGGCTATTTTTTCGCCTCTTTTTTTGCATTTGATCGAACGTAGCTGAGTTGACACCTGAGGAAGAACTAAAATGTCGCAAGCACAAGCGAAGTACAAACGCATCATGCTCAAGCTTTCGGGCGAAATGCTTGGCGGTGAACGAGGCTTTGGAATCGAAGGTGAAAATCTTCAATTCGTCGCCCATGAAATTGCGGAAGTGCAGAAGCAGGGTGTTGAAGTCGCTATCGTTATCGGCGGCGGTAATATCTGGCGAGGAGCCCGGGCTTCAGGTTGGGATATGGATCGTGCCAATGCCGATTACATGGGCATGCTCGCGACAGTCATCAATAGTCTCGCGCTCCAAGGGATCCTTGAAACGAAATATAATGTTTTCAGTCGCGTGATGACGGCCATTCACATGCAGGAATTAGCCGAGCCCTATATCCGGCGTAAAGCGATCAAGCACCTCGCCAAAGGGCGGGTCGTGATTTTTGCAGCCGGTACAGGGAATCCTTATTTCACGACCGATACCGCGGCTAGTCTCCGTGCACGTGAAATCAGTGCGGAAGTCATTCTCAAAGCGACAAAAGTCGACGGTATTTACGATAGAGATCCAAACGAAGATCCTAATGCTGTCAAATTCAAGGAACTCTCCTACTTCGATGTTATCTCCAAAAAGCTCAAAGTCATGGATGCGACCGCGATCACCATGTGTATGGAGGCGGCAATTCCTATCTGCGTCTTCAAACTGGGTGAAGAAGGCTGTGTCTGGCGCGCTGTAACGGGTGAGACAGAGGGCACGCTCGTACATTAACGCATAGAAGGTAAACAAATGGCAGATTTTATAGCGAAGTGTAAAGATGAGATGCAAAAGCGCTTGGGCGCCTTCGACAAGGACTTGACTCGAGTTCGGACGGGCCGTGCTTCGATCAATATGATCGACGGTATCAAGGTCGATTACTATGGGAGCTTGAGCCCCTTAAGTCAGGTCGCCACTCTCTCGACCCCCGATGCTCGCACCATATTGATCTCGCCTTTTGAGAAAAAGCTGATCCAAGAGATTGAAAAAGCCATTATGAAGGCTGACTTAGGCCTACAACCTAATAACGATGGCGTCGTCGTTCGGATTCCTATCCCGCAGCTGACCGAAGAGCGACGCAAAGATATCGTCAAGCAATTGAAGAAAATGGGAGAAGAGGCCAAAGTTCTCATTCGCCATATTCGTCGTGATATTAATGAAGAAGTAAAGAAAGCTGAGAAAGCTAAGGAAATCACCGAGGATGAAAGCAAGGGCTTTCAAGATGAGGTGCAAAAGCTGACCGATGCAAATATCAAGCTTTTGGATGATAAGATGGCGAAGAAAGAAAAAGAGGTCATGACTCTTTAACTGGATTTTGGGCCTCTAGCACCTAGTAGGCCAGAGTCTTCTCTCTTGGGGAAAATGATTAAAGTTCCTTAGAGGGCGAATTGAGAGGCGCAAGCTTGCGCTTCTTAATGCGTTCGACCAGCGTTGTGCGATTGAGTCCCAACAGTTTAGCGGCTTGATTTTTGTTGTGACCGGTTCGCTCTAAGGCCTGCATAATTAAGGCATTCTCCAGATTTTCTATATAATTTTCGAGATCGATTCCGCCGATAGGTAAGATGTCGACGATAGATGTGACCGTGGTGGAAGGAACGATCGAAGCATCGATGGGATCTTTTGCCACCAAGCCTGCTGTAGGATTGCTATGGCTTTCGCGGCCACTGGCACCCGCTCCTGCTCCAACCTTCAGATAGCGATATTCACCCGGCAATGCTTCAATTCCGATTTGACCGCCGCCACTCATGACGACCAAGCGCTCGACTAGGTTTTGAAGTTCTCGGACGTTTCCGGGCCAGTTATAGCGTTCGAGAATCGTATAGATATCTGAGGTGAGATAGCAGGGATTGGCAATCGAATGGCTTTGGTTGGAAATCTCGAGAAAATAGTCGAGAAGCTGTCTGACATCGCCCCGTCTGTCGCGGAGAGGGGGCAAGACCACCGGCAAAACATTAAGTCGATAGAAAAGATCCAAGCGAAATCTTTGGTGGGCTACTGCATCTTCGAGATCGACGTTGGTGGCAGTAATGAGCCTGACGTCTGTTATTTTAACTTCGTTTGAACCAATCGGAGAAAATTGCTTTTCTTGCAAGACTCTGAGGAGCTTTGCCTGTAGTCGCGGTGGCATTTCCCCAATTTCGTCGAGAAATAAAGTACCTCCAGCCGCTTCTTCAAAGTAGCCTTTGCGACTTTTGTCGGCACTTGTAAAGGCCCCCTTGACATGACCGAAGAGTTCCGATTCAAGAAGGCTTTCGGGAATTGCCGAGCAATTGATCGCCACAAAGCGCTTGCTGCTGCGCATCGAAAGGCGATGAACGGCCCGAGCAATCAGCTCTTTACCGGTTCCGCTCTCGCCATGGATCAACACCGGAGAATCGGATCGGGCAACTTTGCCTAAGGTGTGAAGTACCGATTCCATCACCTCGCTTTTGCCAACGATCTCACTCAGTGCTTGACGCCAAGCCCCCGCGGGAAATGGCGCATCGCGTTCCAAGAGGGAGGAATGAAAATCTGGAGCCAAGCTAGCATCGTAGACATTACGCTGATTCATAGCGAAGCTGAAGCCTCCTCAAGTCGCAATATAAAATGGGGTCGGGGAGCTCTTATCCAGGCGAAGTTTAAAGACAGTACGTCAGCCAAAAAAGGGTGAGGGCCGAGCTGGCTGCAATCGATACATCAGATTCCTGTCTTTATGGGGTCTATGTTCCTATCTTAACATCGTGAAGCTTCCACTCGCAAGGGACCCCGCCTTTCTGGGAGATGTCGGGCTTGGCTTTTGCGGTCATTTTACAAGGGAAAAATTCGCATTTTTTTACTGAGTTTTTCGACTGAGCAGCGCATAATTCCCTGCCACTAATGAGGATTTGTGTCGGCAAGATCTGCAGCCCTGCTTGATGGGAAGCCATTGCAATCGACCTTC
This sequence comes from Oligoflexaceae bacterium, assembly GCA_947474445.1. Taxonomy (GTDB): domain Bacteria; phylum Bdellovibrionota_B; class Oligoflexia; order Oligoflexales; family Oligoflexaceae; genus Oligoflexus. Next base: position 6,837 of record CANJJY010000061.1, on the reverse strand, counting down.
GATCAGGTGAGACTGGTGCAGAAGGGCGAGACTATGAAGGCGGCTTGGTCGCGGACTTCTAGCTCACGTGAATGGCGAAGCTAAGACTGCTACAGCTGCGTACAATCATTGATTTCCTCGTCAAAATTTTGGGAGAGAGATTCGAAAATGCGGGTCGCCTATGTTCACGATTGGCTTGTGACTTACCGCGGCGGGGAACGTGTTCTCGAGGCTCTGCTCGAGTTATATCCTGACGCGCCTGTCTATACTTTGTTCTACGACCCTCGGGCGATGCCGGCGAGCATCCGCTCGCGTGATGTGCGTTACAGCTCTTGGCTCAATGCTTGGCGGCCCCTGCGCAAATTGCTTTTGCCTTTGCTGCCGGCTGCTATCGAAGCGTTTCCTTTGGAGGATTACGACCTTATTTTGAGCACATCATCTTGCGTTGCAAAGGGTGTGATGGTCGGACCGCAAACGAAACACCTTTGTTACATCCATTCGCCCATGCGTTATATCTGGGATCAAAGACAGCATTATCTAGTGACAAGTCGGAGCTTTACGCTAAAGGAATCGCTTCTGCATATTTTGAGCTCGAGACTTCGACTCTGGGACACTGTCGTCAACCAACGTGTTGATCGCTTTGTCGCAAATAGCAGTTTTGTTAAAGATAGGGTCAAACGTTTCTATGGACGTGATGCGACTGTCATTCATCCTCCAGTCGATGTCGAAAGGTTTGGCAAGATAAGCGCATCAAAAAAAGGAGCTCCTTATTTTTTAGCAGCGGGTGCATTTGTCAATTACAAGCGCTTTGATTTAGCTATAGCTGCCTGTGAAAAACTGGGGAGACGCTTGATAGTGGCGGGTTCTGGGCCAGAAGAAAAGAGATTGAAGGCGCTCGGTGGAAAGTATACGGAGTTTGTCGTCAAGCCGAGCGAGCAGAAATGGGTCGAACTCTTTCAGAATGCCGAAGCATTTATTTTCCCGGGTGTAGAAGATTTTGGGATAACTGCCATAGAATCATTGGCCGCTGGCACCCCGCTTATTGCTTTAAGGGCCGGGGGTGCTCTTGATTTTGTCCGTGAGGGAGAAACAGGGATGTTCTTCGATGAACCGACGGTTGCCTCGCTCATAGGGACTATTGAAAAATTCAGTGCTTCTCCTGCGACTGCGCTGTTGGATCGACAAAAGCTCATCGATTTTGCGCATCTGTTTCAAAAGAAATATTTTCTTGAAAAAATCGAGAGAGAAATCAAAAACCTTTGGGGAGATGATGCATGAGTCGTAAAGAGCTGCAGCTTCTTTTCCCCTCCTTGATCATAGCTGATCTTTTGATGGTGCTAGCCGCTTGGTTCGCCGCTTTCGCTTTGCGCTTTTACGCAGGTATCGAAGCTCCTTTGGGGATTCCCTCTGTCTATCTATACGTAAAACTAGCGCCTTTTATTCTGGGAATATGGCTTTTAACGGCTGCATCAACCGGGTTCCTGCGGCGGACGGGTCAGCACAAGCGCCGAAGCCTCGAGATACTTGACATCATTCCGACCTCTCTGATCGCGCTTTTAGGTCTGATTGCATTCTCTTATTTCTATGAAGAGTATCGGTACTCTCGGATCACCTTGCTGCTCTTTGCCTGCTTACTTCCCCTCTTCGTGGTCATGGGGAGGACGGTGGTCCGATGGCTCTTTGGGCTCTATCAGCGAGGGCTTGAACCCAGACGGATACTCCTCGTCGCGCGGGGTTCAGGTATCCTGCAAGCTCTCCACGTCAGCAGGAAGCTGGGGGTCCAGCAGAGCTTGGTGATGGGCGTCCTCCTTCCCGGTCAAGACGAAAAGCACGACGATATCCAGCTCTGCCGCCGGCATAGTCTCGGCGTTATTTCTGAGCCGATCGATTGGGCCAGTTTTTTCGTCGAAAATCCTACCCACTCCGTGGTGATTGCGCTGCCTCATTCGTACTATTCCTTTGTCGAGGCACATCTGGAACGTCTCGCTGACCAAGTCGGCGATATACAGATATTGCCCGATATCGCACGCTTCGCCCGTTTGACTCCTGGTATCGAAGTCATCGATGGCATTCCCATGATCAGCCTGCACGACAGTCCCCTTTCGGGATATAACGTGATCGTCAAGCGACTGGTTGACATTCTTGGTTCGCTCGCGGCCCTTTTGATCCTTTGTCCTGTGTTTTTTCTTATTGCCCTTTGTGTCAGGCTGAGTTCGCCAGGCCCGATCTTTTATCGACAGGAGCGAATGGGCTTAGATGGCGATCGCTTTGAATGCTTGAAGTTCAGGTCGATGCCCGTCGATGCCGAAGCGAAGACGGGAGCCGTGTGGGCGACGCCCGACGATCAAAGAGCGACTTCGATCGGCGGTTTTCTGCGCCGGACCAGTCTCGATGAATTGCCGCAACTGTTCAACGTTTTGAAAGGCGACATGAGTCTAGTCGGTCCGCGACCAGAGCGACCCATCTTTGTCGATAAATTTCGAAAAGAAGTGCCAGGATATATGCTGAGGCACAAGGTTAAGACAGGTATCACCGGATGGGCCCAAGTCAATGGCTGGCGCGGTAGCACGAGCATTGAAAAACGTATTGAATGCGATCTGTTCTATATACAGAATTGGTCTATCTGGCTTGACGTTAAAATCCTTTTGATGACCCTCGATGAAGTGATGCGGGGGCGCAACGCCTACTGATCCTCGCTAGCTTTCCTCAGTTGCCAAAGCTGGGGAAGCGAGCGGCCGACTTCTTCTCGACAGATTTTGAGCCCATAAATGATCTGGCCCGATTGAAATAGTCGGCAAACGAAATTTCGCGATTGGCTTTCTCTGGGATACTGGGGAACATCACACTGTGTTTGTCATCACTGTGATCCATTTGCATGCCGTGACCAATTTCATGACAGAACAGATGATAGAGATGCTGATTTGATTCGGCGTTGGTATCAAACTTGTCAGCCTTGGTGTCGAAGTTTTCCTTATCGAAAGCTACTTCGAAACCGAACTCGACGCGCGTCGTCCGAACTTCTCCCTCTAAACTCATGGATTTACCTTGGGTCGTGGTCGTGATCCATTGTCCCGTCCCAAGCTTATTGCCATCTTCTCGCAGGTTTTCCTGAAAGCGAATCAGAGAGTTGCTTTCTGTCTCGGTGCTGACGATGTGCAAGACATCACTACCGAATTCCTGATTGTAACGACCGGCAAGCTTCATGATGACCTGAGTGAGCGAGGCTTCATCTGTTTCAATGAAGATCTTGAAATCTTTGACTTCTACAAGGCGATTCTGACCACAAGCATTTAAAAACAGAATAGAAAACAGAACGCAGGTCCAGCGCAACAGCAGCATTTCCACAACCTCAACAACAGCAGGAACAACAGTAAGAAGACCAACAGGGAGCAAGGAGCACGGAACAAGAACAGAACTCCAGAACCTGACTTTTGGTAAGCAAGAGGAGGACCACAATCTGGGTCAATTCTGCCTTCGCGAATAAATTCTTTTAAGCTACGGAAATAATTGAATAAAATGACGCATCAAAAAAATGTATTAATGATGGGTAGTTAGAGGGGAGGAGAAGCTTGGGATGATACAGATCGGTAGGTGGGGTCTCTTCAAAATCTGCGGTCACGGCATAAAGTAGGCATTTTTTACAGAGTTCGGAAGATTTTTTTTGCCCGGTAATCGTTAATAATATCAAATTTTTAGAGCGAAAATGGCGGAAGTGCTGGGAAGAAAATCCTTTCGGGGGTTAAAAATTGCCGAGGAAGTTCCGATCCCTTTAATAGCTGCTTCATTAACGTCTTGTTGAGGAATTGGACATGAAAGGCAACCCTAACGATACTTACACGATTACCCTGGATGATGATGTCATGGTACATCAGATTATCGAACGATCGACTAAAATGAAGACGATCGGTATCAAAGACCCAGAGGAACTGCTCGCCCGTTTGGAGCAACTTCACCCTGTTGCGGTCTTCATCGATATCCACCTCGGTACCCACAAAACTGGATTGGAGATTCTACCCCAAATCCGCACCACGTGGCCTTTCTGCCCCATCATGATTATCACGGCCTCACCTGCTGAACACAGCATCGTGCGCGCTTTGAATTCTGGTGCTGACGACTTTATCAGGAAGCCCCTGATTCCGGACGAAGTCGATGCTCGCTTCAAGCTGCGTATGGCTGATGCCGCTCAAAAAGCCGCGAAAGAAGTCGTTGAATTCGGCGACATCACCATCGATTCCGCGCATCGCACGGTCGAAGGTCCACTCGGCAAACGCTTTGCCTCGCCCATCGAAGTCAACCTTCTCGCCTGCCTCGCTAACACCGAAGGCTCGATCGTTGAAAAAGATGCTCTGAAGCTTCGTTGCTGGGGCCAAATCAAGGTCACCGACAATGCTTTGCATCGTAAGCTCCATGCTGTTCGTCAGCTGCTTAAAGATGTATCGCCTAACGTCGTGATTGAGACGAAATACGGCGTAGGCTTCTATCTAAAATTCGAAGGCGTGCAACAACTGAATGTTGCTTCTTAAGGTCGCTGGTTCCGAAGGAGCAGGTGCATGCCTGTGCAGGCGCAGACAGTTGAATCTTTGCCTCTGATAGACGAGCAAAAGTTGCAGGCTATCCGCGATTTAGGCGAGCCAGATGATGCAGACGGATTTTTTCGAGATCTCGTCGGGGTGTTCTTCCAAAGAGTGCCCGGACTCCTTACCGACATTGAGAGTGCTCTAAGTCGGGGGGATCCGATTCACCTTGAACGGTCCGCTCACGCCCTCAAGGGAACAGCGGGTCATCTCGGTGCCGTTTGGATGATGAAGCTCGCTGAGAACTTAGAAACCATGGGACGTCAGCGCACGATACAGAGCGCCAGCGGGCTTTTGACCGAACTCAAACAGGTCTATCCCCTCACGCGCCAGGTACTCGAAACGAATTGGCTCTAAGTTTTTCGCGGATTCTTTGATTTTTTTATCACCCCTGTTCAGGTAGAATCACCCGAACAGGGGTTTTCCATTGCTGGTGCCGATCAACAAGCACCTTAGAGGTACATATCTATGGCTGACTCAGCAATATTCGGCCTGATCCGTCCAGCCGGAAAGCGGCGGCCTATCTTGGTGAGTGCGCCACACGTTGGGACGGAGATTCCTGCTTCATTGGGTGTTCACTTCGATCCAAAAAGCACGGCAGCACTCGAAGATACAGATTGGCATGTTCATGAGCTCTATCGATTTTGTATCGATTTAGGAATCACGCTCATCCATGCTCACTTCAGTCGGTATATCGTCGATCTCAATCGACCTATTGACGGGCATCAACTCTACCAGGATCAGCGCCAGCAGACGCAAGTCGTGCCCCTCACCAACTTTGCAGGTCAAGCTCTCTATCGGCCCGGTAAGGAGCCCGAGAAGATCCAACGCGAGCAGCGGATCCAAACTTACTATCGCCCTTACCACGATGCGATCGCTGGTGAGCTCAAGCTTTTAGCGCAGGGTGGACGTGAAGTTGTTCTGTTTGATGCTCATTCCATCCGGCGGCACGTTCCCTCCATTACGGCAGAACCATTTCCGGATCTGATCATCGGCGACCGAGATGGGACCAGTGCGGGGCCTCACGTCACCGCTGCCCTGCGGAATAGCTTAGGCAAATCCCCTTATGAAGTGAGCTATAATCATCCCTTCAAAGGCGGACAGATCACCCGTTTTTTTGGGCAACCGGCATCTGGTGTCCATGCTGTTCAACTCGAAATGTCTCAAGACCTCTACCTCAGTGAGGGAAGTCATGAGCTGGATGCGCTTAAGGTCGGCCGCTTGCAGCCTGTTCTTGCCGACGCTCTCTTGGCCTTAGTACGCGCTGTGGAGACTCCATGAAGGTGTTACAATTTGCGGCTGCCTATGTCGGCGGCCAGTGGATCGCGCCCGCTTACGCGAGTCTCGATGCAGATGGTTTGCTCCTGCGACTGGAGGCAACGCCTCCTCCTGAGCCTATCAGTGAAGTGATGGATGGTTATTTGATCCCGGGTATGGCGAATGCCCATTCGCATTCCTTTCAATATGCCATGGCAGGGATGGCTGAATTTCTAAGGCCAGGTCAAGCCAGCGAAGATTTTTGGTCCTGGCGCGACCTGATGTATAAATTGGCTAACCTCATCGATCCCAAGCAGCTTCTTGAGCTCAGTACTCAATTTTATATGAGTCTTCTCGAAGAGGGATTTACCAGCGTTTGTGAGTTTCACTATCTGCATCACGACCCCCAGGGCTTGCCCTATGCCCAGCCCTTCGAAATGAGCGCCATGCTCATGGAGGCGGCGCGAAGGGCTGGGATACACTTGACCTTGGCACCGATCTACTATCAACAGGCTGCGCCAGGCGTACCGCTGCGCGCGGAACAGAGGCGCTTTTATTCGCCGGACGTCGACAGCTACTTGCATCTACTTGAACAAGTCTCAACTTGGGGGCGTGACCACTATCCAGAGGTCATCGTCGGCTATGGGGTGCATTCGATGCGGGCAGCTTCTCTCGGGGATATCAAGGCGGTTCTCGCGACTCATTGGGTCGTCGGTCCCGCTCATCTGCATGTGTCTGAGCAATCGGAAGACGTACGCTCCTTTGAGGCTGCCTATCGCATTCGAGCGATCGATTGGCTCTACGATAATGTCCCTCTGGATCGCCATCACAACTTGGTTCATGCTACCCATATCAATGGAATAGAACTGAGAAAATTAGCCGCATCGGGTGCGACAGCTGTCCTCTGTCCCAGCACGGAAGCGAACCTTGGCGATGGCATTTTCCCTTTGCCTGATTTTCATAGTATTGGGGGATCTTGGTGCATAGGTACGGACTCGCACGTTAATATTTCCCCTTGGCACGAGAT